>NZ_JAMOKS010000011.1:0-223288 GCF_023656785.1 Parabacteroides caecihominis | reverse complement strand
TTTAAATTATTGTAATTTTACGCTCGTCGGGACGGGTGGTCCCGCCCCTTGGCGCGGGCCGTTCCCCGACCGATGAGTTTTCTAGAGATAAATAATGCGTGACACAGTTTATTTTACACTACCCAAAACTATCGAAACTTTTCAGTAAATGATAAGCTGCTTCCGTTTTTTCATTCCTTACATAAGATGGAATGCAATCCATTATTAATATTAAACATCTTATTTTTTATAGTACCCCCCTGTTTTACGGGCTCCCACATACACCACTAATCCCTTTTCTTTCAAAGATTTGATATAACGTTCCGTCGTTGCAATACCTTTATTGATATATTTGGATATATCTTTCACTTTAATTCCAGGATTCTTTTCTAAGAAAGTAAGAATAAGAGTTTCTATTTCATTTATTCCCTCATTTATTCCCTCATTTATTCCCTCATTTATTCCCTCATTATATGGCCGTTCAATAACAGATATGAATTGTACACCATCAAAATCATTGATAAACTTTAAATTTGGTTCCTCTTTTAATGCACGTATAATCCCTGAACCTAAACCACGATAAGGCATTGTTTTTGCACAAAAATTAGCAATAAATGGATTACGAACAACGGCATTTCCAAACTTTATATTTTCAACTGTCAGTCCATCCGGAAGACATCCCGGACTGATAATCTCTATACGGTTATCAAAAATAAGTAATCTCACCGGAGCATTTTTTGTATAATCACGGTGTACAAGTGCATTTTGGAGTATCTCTTCCAAAGCTATCTCCGAAACTTCCAGTTTACCAATAGAATTAAACCCTTGTCCAGCCTGTATATTACGGAGATTAGCTTTTAAAAAAGACATACCTTTATCAAATATTTCTGGCAAAGTACCTGAAATATCTTTACTATCCCTATAGCTAATCCCTGCTATATCATTCCCCCAAAAAGCGACTGCTTTTATTACAAAAGTAGGGCGGTACTGCTGAGGATTTTTTCCGAAAAACAACAGACCTGCTAAAGTCATTTTTCCATCTCTAACTATATTTAGGTTTTGTAACAGTTCTGTATATGGAATACCAAATGTATCTATCTCACGCCCATATTCTTTACGCACAAATTCATCCAATACATTACTGTTGACATCTCTATCTGAAGTAAAAAGAATAGGTTGTTCATCGGCATACAACATTCCTGAACATTGGAATAAGCGAATTATTTCACTATTTTCCATCACTTTGCGTTTATCTGATCCTTGCTTTATCCAAATAGCCCCACCTAAATCTTTATAAGGTTTATTGTCTCCTTCATCAATATGAGCAACAAGAATAGAACGATCTTCTATTATGATAGTTTCGGTTTGTATGTAAATAACTGGACGTAACAAGTTTGTAGCAATATTAGCTAACATTGAATTTATTTGTTGTATCTCCTGATAAGATAATCCGATAATTTCCCCTGTCTTATCTCTGATACCAAACAGAATCATACCTCCACGTGCATTCGACATAGCAACCATTTCGGCTGCAATACTATCTTGATTAGAGAAACGTTCCTTGAACTGGACCGTACTGGTTTCTCCACATTTCACTATGAGTTGCAATTCTTTACTATTCATCTCCAAATATCATATGTGATAAGCATTACAAATGTATAACAAAAAATGAGAATGACATCCTCTACATCGCATTATGAAGGGTGAAACCGGCTTCGGTAATAAAATCAATGCTTCACTCTTTACAATAAAAGCATGAATCACCTTTGAAATAAAGCGCCTATAACTTCGACTAACATAATAAATTCAATATCTTTGTACAAATTCAAACAGTCTCCATGAAAAATATAATCTACTTCTTCATTGTCTTTATATTGCTATCTTGCAATCAGTCCCAAAAACAATTTTCCTATATCGACTTATCAGCGTCTACACCTTTAGACTCGGCTGAAGTTATTTATACTTTTGATGATAAATATCCGATCAGTATCAGGCTCACCGACTCTCTGATGTTTGTCATACTGGTTAAGTCAGACACGTGCCTGACAGTCATTAATACAAATACCAAAGAAGTCATTGCCTCTTTGGGACCTGTTGGAAACGGCCCGGATGATCTTGTCTCTCCCAGCTTCATTTTATCTACAGACAATCCTAACGTATTGATCGAAGATGTAAACTTACAGCGGATTATTAAAATAAAAACAGATATCGACAGTCTAAAATTGCAGGACTATACCCAATATCCCGAATCACTCTTCGGCAGTAGCGAACTGAACCTATCGGAGAACTTTATAGTAGGAAGGAAAGTAAATCCCAAAGAAAAGAAAATGTTTTTCGTCTACAACAGAAACAAAGGAACAACCGCTGAGGCTGATTACTTTCCGGAATTAAATGCTCCGTTATCAGACTATAACTACACATACGCCCCGGTTCTGGCCCTGAATGCAAAACAAAACAGAGTTATCGCCGGAATGTACTTCTTTGACCTGTTTCATGTGTATGATCTGGAAGGGAGTCGTATAAAGACCTTCTGTTTCTCAGAAAATTGTGTTCCCAGCATAAATGCAGAGGCCAAAATGCTGGATCTACGGGAAGGATATGCAGGCATCATCCGTGCATATTCAACAACAAAGTATTGTTACCTGCTAAGGGTTGAATACAAACCGGAATACCCCGATGGCAAACAGAAGATAATTCAAATCGACTGGAATGGTAAGTTTATCAATTCTTACGATTTTACAGATGATATATCCGGACAGTTTTATGTGGATGAACATTCAAACAAGATATATCTTATACGAAATCATATGAATTCTGAAGGTGAAGATTTATTCGATATTGTCTCATACCCTACTAATTAAAAGATCTTTATACCCTCAATACACTTACAGGAGAACGAACAACTATTGATGCAAGCAGCCAATTCACCTCCAACAAAGCCAACAAATGTCCTTCAACGACAGATTATTCAAAATGGCAGATACATGGCATTGAAAATCCGCATTTCTTCGATGTAATGTATATTCCGGAATATCAAATGTATGCACGTTTACATTTTGCCGGTACAGCCTTCGACACCCATAAAAATTTAGAAACAATAGCATATGAACGCGATTTGTATCTGATGCTATTTGGCAAGTCTTTCAAAAAAGTATATGAAAGTAAATTAGCCTCGAACAGATTCAACCCTTACACGGGATGGAATATAATCAATAACGGCATCATACTTTTTGTTGACAACATTCATGATAAAAACGATTCCGATAATTTAATTGTAGATATCATTCACCCTGATTAATTACAAGCAGCTTCAAAGTAATCACTTCGTTATCCCTGTTCTCCTTTTTATCAAAATGACATTATAAGTACTTCATAGCTTGAATATATGAACCTGAGGACGAACAAGGAATTTTTCAAGCCATTCTCCAAACGTTCGCTTATATCCTATTTCCAACAAAAGGAGAACAAATGATTAATTCCGAAAGGAATATAGGAATTATTACGACTTTTTATTCTCTAATATTGATTTATAAGCAATTCATGAAAGATCATTCCATCTCATTACCAGACGCCTTCTGTAGAAAAAACATGCCCAAAAACATACTATTCGGAGCTCAAAAACACGCAAACTATTTAAAATTCAAGCATATTTAACATTTTTCTCTATTAAACCGAACTCCTATCTCGGTTAAACTGAAAAAATATTCGTTTAAAACGAGATGAATTTTTGTTTAAACGAAATTCGATTTGACCGAAAAAACGAGTATAGAAAGCTCTATGTTAAATAATGTATAAGAAAATTTACTAAAACGGCCATTTCTAAAAACGCACTCGTAAGTTTATCTGCTTATTATTAATCTATTTAATGCAAATATAGCATAATAAACACCTTTTTGACAATTGACACACCACGATTTCAATGAAACGGATTTGTAAGATAAGATAGTGCAAACACCAGTATTTGCAGAATGCAAATATGTATATACTGATGCGTCAGAAAATAAAACAAACCAGTCAAAAGCTTTTTAAATCAATACTGTCAGTGAAATGTCATTAACTAAAAGCCGGGAGAATGGAACTTAATATGTTTATTTGCACGCAAATAATGTATACATGAGAAATTTCATTTTCATACTATTGGCGATCATTATATTTTCCTGCGGACCATCGGACAGGGAACAATTGAATGAAGCTCTAAAATTTGCCGGAGAAAACAGAAGCGAACTGGAAAAAGTATTGAAGCATTACGAAAATGATTCGCTTAAACTCAAAGCAGCAAAATTCTTAATTGAAAATATGCCGTTTTACTTTTCATATGAAAGTGAACAACTCAATCAATATAAAAACAATCTATATAAGATTGCTATAGAAAATAAATGCTCTGATGACGAAGCAATACGAATTGCCCAAAAACGTTTCGGGATACTCTCTTACAGTACATTCAGGAAAGTTTATGATGCCCATATTATTACTGCCGACTATCTGATAAAGAATATAGATCTGTCTTTTAAAGTCTGGAAGGAAAGACCATGGGGCAAATACATCTCATTTGACGATTTCTGCGAAACAATACTCCCGTACCGGATTGGAGATGAGCCATTAGAAGACTGGAGAGAAACTTATTATAACCGTTACCAACCACTTTTGGACTCATCACACACAGACAATGACCCTGTCAAAGCATGCAAAATCATTTTTGATCATATAGAACAGCAAACCTGGGTCTTTAATTATAAACATCAGTTTCCACATTTAGGGGCAACAGCCTTATTAGACAACAGATTCGGGACATGTGACGACCGATGTGATTTAAGTGTTTATATCATGCGTGCATTGGGTATCTCAGGAGGCATCGACTTTATTCTCCAGCATCCCGACAGAATGCACAAAGGGCATTCCTGGAATTATGTAACTAATACGGCCGGAAAACACACCGAATTTGCGTTATACGACCTGCGCCCCGGCTCAAAGCCCGATCCCGGGACAGAGATAAAAAGGGGAATCATTTACCGGAAATGCTTTTCCGTACAAAAAAGCAGCTTACCCATAGTTTACAGGAACAAACCGATACCCTCCACTCTAAGCAGTGTATTCATGAAAAACGTATCCGACCTATATTTCGAGGATAAAGCAAACATTATAATCTCCAACAGGAACAAAAAGGAGAAAATACTATATCTCAGTGTTTTCGATAACAAAAACTGGATACCAGTAGCCTGGACCGAGATAAACAACAATAAAGGTGTATTTACACATTTGGAATCCGGAATTGCATATATGGCAGGTTATTATCAGAATAATGTATTTGTCCCGGCATCAGATCCTTTTATTGTCGGGGACAATGGCAAAACGCACTTTCTGAAAGCAGATTATGAACATCGGCAAAATATGACTTTAACACGTAAGCACTCCATCCCTAAATGGTGGTTCTGGTATAAGAAAAGAACATTGAACGGAAAGTTCCAGGGAGCTAACCGCATTGATTTCAAAGACTCAGTCACACTATATACCATTACACATGAAGCGACAATGAACTCTTACATCATCAATATCTGGGAGTCAGGACAATTCAAATACCTCCGGTATCTGTCAGGAACAGATGGTTGCTGCAATATGGCTGAAGTCAGATTTTATACAGCTAAAAGCGATAAACCATTAGAAGGAGAAATTATAGGGACGGAAGGTTCTTTTCAAAACGATCCGAACCGGACCAAGAAAGCGGTATTCGATAACGATCCGCTAACATTTTATGATGCTAAAGAACCCAACGGGGCCTGGGCGGGCTTAAGCCTGGAAAGACCTCAGAAAGTAACGACTATTTATTATCAGTTCAGAAATGACGATAATAATATCCGTATTGGCGATACCTATGAACTAATGTATTGGTCTGAAGCCGGAGAATGGGAATCTGCCGGAAAAGTTATTGCAGATAAAGAGCAGGTAACATACAACGATATTCCTTCCCAAACCCTCTATTTACTCCATAACCACAGCAGAGGAAATGAAGAACGAATATTCACTTATGAGAACGGTACACAGATATGGTGGTAAGATCTTAGAGGATCTCCAAGCGATACCCTCCGTTTTCATGCACAATCTTAAGATCCGGAATTGGTTTCAAGTCGGCTCGCAGTCTTTTGATTGTTGTATTTAATGTATCATTTGTCGCCCCTGTTTTTCCCCAAACGATCTTCTTTATATCTTCTGAAGTTTGAAAATGTTCAGGACTATTCAATAATAAAATAAAAAGTTTCAGTTTATAATTTTCAAGCGACACCTTAATATCAACATTAAAATAAAGAATACCTTTGCCCTCATCAAACAGTATATTTTCCTTGATTTTTATCAACTTTCTGGGCTCTTCACAAACCGGCGTCGCAAATTTCTTACTATACCTGGTAGCAATTAAGAGACCCAAAAGAAGACAAAAGATAACTCCGACAATAATGAAATGTCCTTTGCTCCTATTAATCACACAATAAAAAGGTATCTCTACATAGGGCTGTAAGACAATTTCATCTTTTACACCTGTAGTAATTGGTGGCAAAGCACAAGCAGACTTATAAAAAGTCAAATCCGGATTACTGTAAACCGTTTGATCATCATTTGCAGTATAAGCCAATGCAGCATGTACATTGATCATGCCACCCTGTTGTAAAGCCAAGTTAAACAGACTGTCCAAAACTACCACATCAATAGGATTCTCCATTAAAAGGAAAGATTGATCAACTCTATACTGCTTTTCTTCAGTTATTAAATCAGAAGAATTGGTATTTTTAGCGACCTTCTCCACCTGAGCACCAGAGTATGAAATAGTAGAACTATCACTTGCTAGCGACCTGTATCCAGAAAAAGACTGTGAACCCGTTTCTAGCAATCTATTTTCCTTATCTTGATGTATAACTTCGTTGCATAGACTACGAATATCTGATAATACAGACTTTCGTCTTTCGCTAAATATATATCCGAAATAGATAAGCAGCATCAACATGCACAGAGACAAGCATCCAACAAATAGCTTCTTTTTTACTAGCAAAATCATTATTTACTCTTTTAGATTACTACTTACAAAAGTAAGCAATCTTACTCTATCTGAAGCATAAATTTGTACAAACAGATCAAAAACAGGTCTATTTCAGGCTGTCAGTGAAATGTCAGTGCAAATATTTGGTCTTTTACGGGACCTCCTATACATTTGCGAACAAAATATTAAAGAACAATGAAACGAACTCTTATTAAAGTAACAGTAATGGGAATACTTCTAGCAGGAGGTATTTATCTCATGGAAGAAAAAAACACTTCCTTATCAGATGTAGCTTTGGACAATATAGAAGCCTTGGCCGCTGGTGAAGGTGGAACTAGTATGTGGTTTTGTCGTGGTACTGGTTCTCTTGACTGTCCCAGTGGCAATAAAGTAAAATATATTGTCGATGACTACAGCTTAGACTAGCATTCATGAAACATCTCCTATACATATTAATAGGTATAGTCATTACAAAAGGCTTGATTTGTTGTACCGGTTCCCCCGGTACGCACTACCCCCGTTATACAACTTTTCCCGAGGAGAAAGCAATACGTGCCCAGATAATTCCTCTGGATACTATCCTGCTCCGCTACCCGTTCCGGGTGGCGGTCAGGGATAGTATAGCGGTAGTAATGGATTTACATAATATGGATCATTACTTACATGCCTTTACCTATCCGGGCTGGAAACACGTTGTTTCGTTTGGAAAACGTGGGGAAGCCCCGGAAGAGATGTTATCAGCAGAAAACATCCGATTTAACTCTCTGGACTCTTTGTGGACACTCGATGCCAACAAGATGGAGATTACACGTTGGAAAATCACTCCTTCTACCGGTTCTGCGGAGCGGGTAGAGGAGATTAAATTAAATAAGAAATTAGTCCGTTCGCTAGACTTTTATGCGATGGAATCGGGCTTTTTGATTCCGGACTATCTGGGAGAGCACCGTTTTTGGGAAGTAGACAACAATGGTCAACCGCTCCAAAGCAAAGGTAAAATACCCAGCGAAACAGCCGATAAAGAAATATCCCGTCCGGCATTAGCACAGGCATGGCGTAGTTTTATGGATTACAATCCAGACAATGGCATACTGGCTATGGCTACGCAACTAGGGGAAACATTAGAAATTTACAATTTAAAAGACAACACTCATAAAGTTTTGTATGGTCCGGAAGGAGAACCTGAATTCAAAATAGGCAAAAATGGCTCAAGTATCCCTATAGGCATTATGGGATTTAGTGACATAAAAGTAACAGATAAACATATTTATGCTGTATTTCAAGGAGTAAAATTTAAAGAAATGCTAGCAGCCTATCAACGAGGAAAAGAGCCGGAAGATGGAAGTCGGTTCATCTATGTTTTCGACTTACAGGGTAATCCTGTTCAAAAATACACTCTTGACAGAGCGATATATGGCATTGATATAAACGAAAAAACAAATACAATCGTCGCAACCGAGGTTGAAAGTGATGATCCGATTATAGAATTTAAAATTTAAAGGACAAGATGAAAACTTTAAATCTAATCATACTAGTATTATTACCAATCTTCTTTTCCTGTAAAAGCGAGCAGAAAGAGAAAGAAAAGCAAATTATGGAATTGGTAACTGAATGGCAGGGAAAAGAGATCAAATTTCCTGACAACCTTATTTTTACCCGTTATCTGACAGACACAACTGATTTTCAAATTCCGCAATCAGAATATAAAGTATTAGTATATGTCGATTCAATAGGTTGTACCAGTTGTAAGCTACAACTACATAAATGGATAGAATTGATTGAATACACTAATTCAGTAGCACAAAGAAAAGTTACTTTCCTTTTCTTTTTACACCCGAAGGATACAAAAGAAATACGTTATCTGTTAAAACGTGATGGTTTTGATCATCCTGTCTGCATTGATTTTGATGACCGATTAAACAAGTTAAACAAGTTTCCGGCAGATATAACTTTTCAAACATTCTTGCTGAATAAAAATAATAAAATAGTTGTTCTGGGAAATCCCATACACAACACAGTAGTGAAAGATCTTTACTTGAAACAGATTACAGGTAAAGACAATCCCAATAAAAGCATACCGAAAACGACTGCCAAAGTCACACCTTCAGAAATTAACTTTGGTACTTTCGACAAATCTGAAATAAAAGAAACAACCATAGAGGTTAAAAATACAGGGGATAGTCCCCTCGTGATAGTAGACGCAAGCACCACCTGTGGCTGCACAGCAGCTACGTATGACAAACGACCTACGAAACCCGGAGAAATCCTTCGCGTGGGAATCAAGATGACACCAAAGGATACAGGATTCTTCGATGAAGTCATAACAATTAAGTACAATAGTATTAACAACTTACCTGTCAAGGTTGAGATAAAGGGAAACGTTCGGTGATCAGAAAGGTAAGTACATGATGGAAATATAACTGACACAACAGAAAATATCATTAAACTATCCGAGCTTAAATAATAAGTAAAGATAGAAAATAAACTAAATTATAACTTAAAGTAGAGAAAGATCATGAAAAAAAAGATCTTAGGGGTAGCTATTATCGCTGCTATGGCTCTAACAGCCAGCTGGAACTTCAACCAGAGCAAAAATGAAGTAGAATTATCGGATTTGGCGTTGGCTAATGTAGAAGCATTAGCTAGAGGAGAAGGTGGTTTCAATTGTTATTGGGAAGACCGAAATTACATAAAATGTGATAACGGTTTTGGTCTAGGATGCCCATGCGGTATGTAAAATGAATATCGGGCTGAATAAAAAGCTGTTACAATCATAAAACACTGAAAACAAGTGCGACAAGCTTTCTATTCAGCCTTTTCTCTATTAAATTACAGATTTATATGAAAACACTATTATACATATTATCATTCATATTTTTTATCTCTTGCAATCAAAAAAACAAAAAAACTGATATATTTGTTTACGATTTGGAAGCAACAAATGAATATTTAAATATACATTTGGATGATAGCACATATATTCCTTTAAATAACATATCTTACTATCAATTCGACAGTTCAGAATATATCGCTTTTGTAAATAAACAAACACCACAATTAATTATATACAACATTTCAAAGGGAGAAATATATAAAAAAATAGTATATAATACAGAAGGTGATAACAGTATTGTTGGATACATTAACGACTTCTATATTAAAAATTTAAATGAGATTTACTTATTAAGTCCATATACTACCTTCTTGTATAAAAGTGATGGGAATGGGAATATTATCAATAAAATTGATTTTTCAAAAGCACAAAATGGAGAACCTTTAACTAGGGTTCTAAATACATTAGGAAGAATGGAATTAATTGATAATAAATTCTACATTACACAAAATTTAAATAGAACATATGGAAGTGAAATAATGGAAAAAAGTAGTATATCAGCCATCATTGATACAACTAATAACACAATAGAATTAACACCATTAAAGTATCCAAAAATCATTTCATTAGAAGATCTGGGAACGAATGCTGGATTTGGATATCAGTATAGACGTATTTTTGACGGAGAAAATTTCATTTATTCGTTTCTTTATAGTGATATTATTTATAAAACTTCTCTTGATCATAAAAAAGTTGAAAAGAGGCAAGTTAAAAGTAAATACATACCAGAAGTAAAAGTAAATAGATTAAACAATAATGATTTTAACAAAATACTAAAAGCAGGATGTGAAGAAGCCACATATGAAGATATTATATTTGATAAATACAGAAACGTATATTATCGTTTTGCATGTCCACAAACAGAAGTTGACTCAAAAGATAGTTATTTGGAAATTACACGTTATGGAAAAAAGCTATTCACGATTGTAATCTTAGATAAAGATCTAAATATTATAGGAGAAAAATTATTTCCTGAGTTCACTTATGTACCAACAGCTCACTTAATTAGAAAAGATGGGTTATATATTAGCTGTAGTCATTTCAAAAACCCTAATTATAGCGATGACGTCCTTTGTTTTCAAAAAATCAAACTTACCAGTAATTTATAAAGCATGAAACATCTATATTTATATATTATATTAATCTTTTCAATTTGTAGTTGCAACATTGAAAACAAAACTAATAAATCTATTTTACCAAAACTGATTGGAAAAAACATTATTTTCCCTTCTAATATTCAATTTGTCAATCACAAATCTCAAAAGAAAGAAACATTGAATTTAAAAAAGAAATTTAAATTAGTAACCTATATTGATTCCATTGGATGTATCGCTTGTAAATTAAAAATGCATCTTTGGAAAGATTTAATAAATGAATTCAGTAATGTTTCTCAAAATAACATCTCGTTTGTTTTTATTATAAATTCTAACAACTACAAAGAAATAAATTACATTTTAGAAGAAAGTGAATTTGATTACCCTGTTTGCTTTGACAAAAATGACTTATTCAACAAGGCGAATAATTTTCCAAAAGACATTGAATTACAGACTTTTTTACTTGATCAAGATAACAATATAGTTATTGTTGGCAATCCGATATTTAGCATTTCAGTAAAAGAGTTATATTTGAAACAAATAATAAGCCCTGAGTGTTTATCAAACAACTATAATAATAAAAAAACCACTATCAATGAAATTGATTTAGGAAAACTCAACATATCAAAGAAAAAAACAATCACACTAAATATACATAATAATGAGAACAACCCTATTGTTATATCTGAAATAAATACTACTTGCAAATGCACCAAATACACATACGATAAGAAACCCATAAATAAAGGTGATAGTACAAAAGTAAAAATACTAATAGAGCCTTATAGTAGAGGATTTTTCCATGAATTAGTTACAATAAAATGCAGTAACAACAAGACTATAAAATACACACTGAAAGGGAATGTTTATTAATCCTAATAAAGGCATATAATAATCTAAAAAAATAATCAATAACATGAATACTCTAATACCATTTTATATAACCTTCAGTCTATTCTTTCTTTTTCTTGCAGCAATTAAGTGAACACACAATAGAATTTTCATCGATAACCCAAGAGATTGAATCTGAAGAAATCTTTTCAGACTCCTTTTGGAGATCCCCTAGCAAATTAATCTGGTTAATAACTTTTTTATTATATGAAGAAACAGAAGCATATACGCAATCTAATCAATAAAGCGGTTGACATCGTCTTTTGGTCATGTATGGTCACTGTTTTATGGTTTACGCTACAAGTGTTCTTGTTCTCTTCTTTCAAAATACCCAGCGATTCCATGGAACCGGAATTGACAATCGGTGACAATATATTGGTTTTAAAACCAACAATAGGACCACGTGTATTCAACCTATTTGCTTCCATGCGAAACGAACAAACAGAGATTTATCGTATTCCAGGGATCAAAAAGATTCAACGAAATGATATTCTCGTATTTAACTTCCCACATCCAAACAGTTGGAATAAAATCGAAATGCATATTCTCAAATATTACATCAAGCGATGTGTAGGATTACCGAGTGATACTTTGTCCATCCAAAACGGCTTTTTTCATGTGAAAGGCATAGAAACGTCTCTCGGTAATATGGAATCACAAAATAAAATCGCAACAACTGAACAGTTTGAGGATGGTATATTTCATAGTTTTCCATTCGACAGTATCATTAGCTGGAATATCAAAGATTTTGGACCGTTATATATTCCCGGAAAAGGAGATTCCATCACGTTGAATCAAACAAACTGCCGGTTATATAGGAAACTGATCGAATGGGAACAACAAGGAAGCCTTCAATATAAGGACTCGACAATTTTTCTGAACGGGACTCCAATCAACGGTTACCGCTTTCAGAAAAACTACTATTTTATGGCAGGCGATAACGGCATGAACTCGCAGGATTCGCGCTATTGGGGATTACTGCCTGAAGAATATATCGTTGGAAAAGCCTGGATCATCTGGAAATCAGTTGACCCGTATACAGATAAGTTTCGCTGGAACCGCTTTTTAAAAGTCATTCATTAAAACCAAAAATCATGAAAAATTTATTTACAACAAGTATAAAGATCTTAGTAGCCATCTTATTAATGGCTTGTAGTTCACAGTACGATAAAAAACTGGAACAGGCTCTTGAGCGTGCGAAAGAAAACCGGCAGGAGCTTGAAAAAGTACTCGACCATTATAAAAAGGATTCGACAAAGCTAGCTGCCGCCCGTTTCCTGATCGAAAATATGCCTTATCATTTCACACGGGAACAATATTATACTTCCTCCGGAAAAGAAAAATATAGACCGGATATTACAGCTTTCGATGGGTTTCAAGCTGTGAAAAAGCATTGCGACTCTTTAGCCGGCAAAGGATATAGAATTGAAACACATAATAAATACGACATATCGGCAATTGACAGCCGCTTTCTTATAAACAATATAGAACTGGCTTTCAACGTCTGGAAAAAACCCTGGGCAAAAGATATTTCATTTACGGACTTCTGCAGATATATCCTTCCTTATCGGGCACAATATGAAGAAGTCTCGAATCTGAGGAAAGAATTGATGGACCGTTTCCTTCCCCTACTGGACTCTGCGAATGTAAAAACGCCATTGGATGCTTGTATCGTACTGCGTAATAAGATAGAAAAAATAGTTAGATATCAAGATACCGGGCTCGACTTATATCCGACTATCGACGAAACATATCGTTCGGGAATCGGCACTTGTGATGGCTTATGCAATTTCATAGCATATGTTATGCGATCTGTCGGTATTCCCGTTACCATAGATCAGACAACCTGGGTAAAAATGGATCGGGGACATTGCTGGTGTGCCGTGCTGGATAACGGACACTTTCATAGTTTTGGAGAAAATCTGGCACCGGGTACTCATGCCCGATCATTTTCTGAAACACGTAGTCTTAGACCTGCCAAAGTCTATCGCCAGCGGTTTGATCCGTTTTTCACTGCTGATTACGGAAAAAACGACGATGGCTATGCAGTTTATTTTAAAAGTCCGTTAATACAGGATGTTACAACTGAATATCTGGATAAGCCTACCACTATAAAAGTCGCTATCGACATAGATCTAAAAGAGAATAAACACAGTAATCAGGTTTATTTATGCAATTTCAACTATAATAAATGGACTGACATAGCTCTTGGTTACAGAAAAGATTCGATCTGTTATTTTAACGATGTCGTTGGAGATAATATATTCATGGTAGCAGATGTTCCGGACAAAAACTCCCTACGGTTTATAACAGCCCCATTTTATGTCAGCACAGAGGGAGAAATACATAAATTCATCCCCGAGGTGCAAAAGAAGAGGTCTTATACGATACACAAACGTCCGGCAGGTTATAAGGAACCGCATACATTATCTTACTGGGATACGCAAAGCAAAAGTTTTGTCTCTCTAAAATATATATCGGAGACCGACACGACATTAACTTATAACAATATCCCGGAAAATGCTTTATTATGGCTATATATACCGATACATATGTATAATCAGCGGGCATTTTTTCTGGAAAATGACAGCATGAGGATATATTAATTATGATTAAGATAAGTTACTCATTACTCGCCATCAGCGGAATTTTTCTGCTGTGCACCGTTTTTGCCACCAACACAGGGTTGGCTAACGGACTGGTTACAGGGAAAGTTCTTTGGTTTCATCTGGCGATGTTGCTGCTGGCGGCATGCAGTCTGGCGGCGGCTGTTCTGACGAAACCGGCAAAACCGTTTGTCTTTTCGGTCGCAGACGGATTGGTGCTGGTTTTGGCGGTTATCGTTGCACTTACTTATAACCGGCAACTGGATCCCGAACCGGAGAAAATGTTGTTTGGCGGGCAATTAGTCGTATTGTGGTTTCTGCTGCGGTTCATATTGACCGGATGGCCGCAGTTACAACTATTTTTCCTGGCGGTGGTTGTTGCGACCGGAGGGATTGAAGCCGTGTCGGGGATGCGACAGTTACATGGATTCGAGGGATCTAACCATTCCTTATTCAAGCTGACCGGGGATTTTTATAATCCGGGGCCTTATTCGGGGTATCTCGCAATCGTATTGCCGGTTTGCCTGTGGATGATCCTACGGCAAACAAAGATTTATCTGCATTACCTGGGATGGATCGGTTTGCTGGCGATCATTGTCGTGCTTCCTGCCGGGATGAGCCGGACGGCATGGATAGCGGCTGCCGTTTCATGCGGATGGGTGTATTGGGTGCAACGGATCGGATGGGAAAAGACTAAAAGATACATTAATGGAAACCGGACCTTAACTATCGTATCTTCTATTTTGATCCTGATCTCCATAGCCGGTTCATTGGCGGGTATTTATCTGCTAAAGAAAGATTCTGCCAATGGCCGGCTACTTTTATGGAAAGTGACGGGGCAAGCGATCAGGGAACAACCCTGGACAGGAACCGGGACGGGTGGGTTTCCGGCTGGTTATGCAGAAGCACAGGCGGAGTATTTCACTTCGGGAAAGGCTTCGGAGACAGAGATGATGGTTGCCGGATGTCCGGAATACGGATTTAATGAATTCTTACAAATAGGTTTGGAACAGGGGCTGGTGGGTTTAATGGTTTTTGTATTGTTGTTAAGCTATTCTTTGTTCCGGGGGGTGAAAAACAGACAGGTGGGAGCGGCCGGAGGGATATTGGCGCTGATGGTGTTCAGCCTGGCGGCGTATCCGTTGCAGTTGCCGGAGTTCTGGGTGGTGTTGGTGGTGTTGATGGGGGTGGCTAATAGTAATACTCCGGTTGACGCTGACACACCCCCTACCCCCTCTCGAGAGGGGAGGAAGATACTTTCTGTCGCTATGATAGGGGTGCTGGCTATATGTTGCGGGTGGATTTTCCGGCAGCAGAAAGGGTATTATGAAGGATATAAAAAATGGAATACGTTGAAGATATTGTATAATAGTAAGGCTTATGAGGCGGCAGGTGAAGGATATGAGGAACTGGTGCCGTTGATGGGACATAAACCGGAGTTGCTGTTCGAGGCAGCACAGTGCCTCAGCAAATCGGAACGGTTTAAAGAAGCGAACCGATTGTTGGAACGGGCAATGAAGTTGAGCGGTGATCCGATGATACATTATATGGCGGCAAAAAATGAGCAGTCGATGGGAAACTATCAAAAAGCGGAAAATTTATTGCTGCATGCGATCGATATGTTACCGGAACGGATCTATCCGTATTATCTGCTTACCAAACTTTACTCGGAACCTACTTTCTTTCAGGAAGATAAGTTTATCAAAGCGGCTGACGCCGTACTGAAAAAAGAACCGAAAGTAGAGAGCACGGCTATCCGGGAAATGAGAACAGATGTTAAAAATATGCTCAACAACATACGATTGAATCGTAATTAATTTATTTATATACCATTTACGATAACATCGTAATAATATTTTTGTATATTTGGAAATTAAAATTTGAATCATAGCTTATATGAATATGAAATACTACAATTTGCTGGCAATACTGCTCCTCTCCGGGATGATAGCCTGTTCCGGTGACAAAAAAGACAGCAGTGAAGGAGAAGAAACTGTTGAAACGGTTTTACCGGACGAAACCAACGAGGTGACCGTGATGACACTAAAGGCTACCGACTTCAACCATGAACTGGTGAGTAACGGCAAATTGTCGGCACGCCGCCATGTCGACCTGCGGTTTCAGTCGGCCGAACCGATCGCTACGATTCATGTAAAGAACGGCGACCGGGTAAGCAAAGGACAAAAGCTGGCTGAATTGTCGACCTTCCGGCTGAAAAACAAAACGGCCACTTCCAAAGATGCCCTGGAACGGGCGAAACTGGAACTGCAAGACGTGCTGATCGGCCAGGGATATGCGCTGGCAGACTCGGCCAAAGTTCCTCCCGCCACCATGCAGCTTGTCCGGGTAAAGAGCGGTTACGACCAGGCGCTTATCCAATACCAGTTGGCAGAATATGAAGAACGGAATGCCGTACTGACGGCTCCTTTCGACGGTATCGTTGCCAATCTGTTTGCCAAACAATATAATACGGCTTCTACCTCCGATATATTCTGCACGGTCATCGATCCGGGTAGCCTGGAAGCAGCGTTCACCGTTCTGGAGAGCGAACTGCCTCTGATCAAGAACGGCGACCGGGTGGAGGTCACTCCTTTTGCCCTGAACGACACGAAAGCCGAAGGACGCATCACCGAAATAAACCCGCTGGTCGACGAAAACGGCATGGTGCAGGTGAAAGCGGCGGTAACGGACAGAGGGAAGTTATTCGAGGGAATGAACGTCCGTGTCAGCATCCACCGTTCGCTGGGCAAACAGTTGGTCGTACCGAAAAGCGCCGTCGTTCTCCGGTCCGGAAAGCAAGTGGTGTTCAAACTCGACAGCACCCGAACCAAAGCGAGCTGGGTATATGTACATACCGGTCTGGAAAATGCAGACAGCTACACGATTACAAGTTCGGAAGGGGACGGCCTGAAAGAGGATGATTTCGTCATTACCAGCGGTAATATCAATCTGGCACACGAGGCACCGGTAACGATAATTGAAAATTAAAACTTTGTTATGGTCAAATTCCTACTACAACGTCCTATCGCGGTACTGATGGCCTTTACAGCCTGTTTTATCGTGGGGTTGGTGACTTACTTTACCATCCCGGTATCGTTGTTGCCCGATATTGCGATACCGGAGATCACCATACAGGTGTCCGGACAGAATACGTCGGCCCGCGAACTGGAGAATACGGTAGTCAAACCGATCCGGCAACAGCTGATGCAGGTGGCTGCCCTGCGCGATATACACAGTGAGACACGCGACGGTGCCGGCATCATCCGACTGAGTTTTGACTTCGGGACTAACACGGATCTGGCATTCATCGAGGTGAACGAAAAGATAGACGCTGCCATGAATTACCTGCCGCGCGAAATAGAACGTCCGCGGGTGATCAAGGCGAGCGCAACGGACATACCGGTCTTTTGCCTGAACCTGACGCTGAAAACAGGTGACAGCGAGGCTGCTTTCCTGGACCTTTGCCAGTTTGCCGAATCGGTTATCAAACGGCGTATCGAGCAGTTGCCGGAAGTGGCGATGGTGGATATCACGGGGATGATGAAACGGCAGTTGCAGATCGTGCCGGACATGAAAACACTGGAAATGGCCGGTATCACGCTGGATGACCTGGAATCGGCCCTGAATTCGAACAACATCGAGCCGGGAAGCATGACCGTACGGGACGGATATTATGAATACAACATCAAATTCTCAACTTTACTGCGCACACCGGAAGACGTACAAAATATCTATCTCCATAAAAATGAACGTATCTTCCAGCTGAAAGACCTGGCGAAGGTGGCGGTGGTACCGGAAAAGGAGACAGGCGCCTCACTTTCAAACGGGAAACGGGCGGTTACACTGGCTGTGATCAAGCAGGCGGACGAGAATATGGATAACATGAAGGAAGCGTTGCAGGAAGTTACTGCGTATTTCGCAACGGTTTATCCGGATATCGAGTTCAGTGTCAGCCGGAACCAGACGGAGTTGCTGGATTATACGATTTCAAACCTGAAACAGAACCTGTCGCTCGGCTTTATATTTATATGTATAGTGGCTATCCTGTTTTTGGGGGATATCAAGAGCCCGGCAGTGATCGGCCTGAGTATGGTGGTCAGTCTGATTATCAGCTTCCTTTTCTTCTATATGTTCAAGATGTCGCTGAACATCATTTCCCTTTCCGGACTGATCCTGGCACTGGGTATGATGATCGACAGTTCGATCATTGTGACGGAGAATATCATGCAGTACCGGTCGAAAGGGTATACGCTGGAAGAGGCTTGTAACAAGGGGACCAGCGAAGTGATCACCCCGATGCTGAGTTCCACTCTGACGACAATCGCCGTATTTGTGCCGCTGGTATTCATGAGCGGTATTGCAGGGGCTATATTCTACGACCAGGCTTTCGCAGTGACGGTCGGGTTGATGGTCTCCTATTTTACGGGTATCATGCTGCTTCCGGTACTCTACAAGCTGGTTTACAGTATTCCCGATATCAAACATACGGGATTCAATCTCCGGATCAACAATCTGATCAAAGAACATACGCTGGACCGCTTCTACGATGCTGGAGTCGATTTCGTGTTCCGTCATAAAAAGTCGAATATCATATTTATCTTCGTTACATTGCCGTTATGCGCCCTGCTGTTTTATGAAGTACCTAAAAGCAGGATGCCTGAGATCGACCAGAACGAACTGATCGCCCATATCGAGTGGAACGAAAACATCCATATCGACGAAAACCGGGAACGGGTGGACAAACTGTTTGCCCAGATCGCAGGCGATGTACAGGAATATACCTCCTATGTCGGTCAACAGCAATTCCTGTTGAACCGCGACCGGGAACTGTCTTCTTCGGAAGCTGAATTATATTTCAAGACAGAAAAATCATCTGCCATCTCTCCCCTACAGGCAAAGATCACGCAATGGCTGGATACTAATTATCCGCAGGCTGTATTCTCCTTCTCTCCGCCGATCACGGTGTTCGAAAAGTTATTCGTGACGGGAGAAGCTGACGTGGTCGCAGAATTTTATGCCCGCAACAAAGCGGAAGCTCCGGAGGCTCAGGCATTGCACAAACTGGAGTCGCAGATGAGGGCATCTACCGGTATTGCACCGGTGGGAGTCGCCTTCGATAACCAGCTGAATATATCGGTCGACAGGCAGAAGTTACTGCTTTATAATGTAAATTACAATGAGGTATACCGCCTGCTAAAAACGGCTTTCAAAGAAAATGAGGTGGCGACTCTCCGTTCCTACCAGCAATATCTGCCGATTGCCCTGGCCGGCGACGGTAAGACGGTGAACGAAGTCTTACAGCAGACACTGGTCCGGACGCAGGCCGACAAAGAGGGAAAAAGCCAGTACATCCCGTTGCAGTCACTGGTTAAGGTGACGCAAGGAGAAGACCTGAAAACGGTTACGGCCGGTAAGAACGGCGAATATATCCCGTTCAGCTTCTATGATGTCAAGAAGGCGGAACCGTTGATGGAAGAGGTGAAGAAGATGGGCGAACAGAACTGGGAGATCGATTTCTCAGGTAGTTTCTTCTCCAACAAACAGATGTTGAATGAGTTGGTGGTGATCCTGCTGATCTCTATCCTGCTGATGTATTTCATCCTGGCAGCCCAGTTCGAGAGCTTCCTGCAACCGCTGATCGTACTGATCGAGATTCCGATCGACGTGGCAGCATCACTGCTGGTACTCTGGATTTGCGGACATACGATGAACCTGATGAGTGCCATCGGTATCGTGGTGACCTGCGGTATCATTATAAACGACTCCATCCTGAAACTGGATGCGATCAATGAATTACGTAAGGAAGGTGTTCCGTTGATGGAAGCGATCCACGAAGCCGGCCGCCGCCGTCTGCGCCCGATCATCATGACTTCGCTGACCACCATCTTCGGTATGGTCCCGTTGCTGTTCTCATTCGACATGGGTAGCGAGTTACAAAAACCCCTTTCCATCGCCATGATCTCAGCCATGTTCATCGGTACAGCCGTCAGCCTGTTCATCATCCCGCTGGTCTACTGGTTCATCTACCGCAAACACGACCCGAATGCAGTGATCCCTGAAAAACAAACTGAAGTTTAACGAATTATATATAATGCCGTTATGAAGATATGTAAAATATTATTATCGTTCCTGTTATTTACCTCAGTCTATCTGAATGCCCAGCCGCTCACGCTGTCGCTGGAGCGGACGATTGCATTGGCGGGGGATAGTTCGCTGGAGGCATTCAGGACAAAGAATATGTTTTTGGCCGGATACTGGCAATACAGGACATTCAAGGCGGGACGATTGCCAAGCCTGACACTGAACCTGACTCCGGCACAGTATTATCGCGATATCACACGACGATATGATTCCGAGAATGATATCGATGTTTACAGAAAACAACAGTCTTATTACGCAGAGGGCGGCCTCGCCATCAAACAGAATTTCGACTTGTTGGGAGGTACTTTCTATCTGGATTCGGATTTAGGGTATATGCGTAATTTCGGGGATAATGCTTATAACCAGTTTACAACCGTGCCGATCCGAATCGGTTATAACCAAAGTCTGTTAGGATATAACCCCTTCCGGTGGGAACGGAAAATCGAGCCGCTCAAATATGAGAAAGCAAAAAAAGAATTACTGTACAATATTGAAAATATCAGTGAACAGGCTACCTCCTACTTCTTTGCCCTGGCCATGGCACAGGCGGAATATGATCTGGCTAAAGAAAATGTAGCGTCAACCGATACCTTATACCAGACCGGACAGGAGCGACATAAGATTGCATCTATCAACAAAGCAGAGCTGCTGACATTGAAACTGGATGCCGTCAACGCACGCAATACATTACAAAACGCGGAAATATCCCTGAAAAGAGCGATGTTCAGTCTCGCCTCTTTCCTCAACTTCGACAAAAACACGGAAATACGACTAAACCTGCCGGGGCGTCCGAAAGATATGCAGATTTCTGTTGACGAAGCTTTGACACTTGCCCGCGAAAACAACCCGAAGTTCCTTGACACCAAACAACAGGTACTAGAAGCCGAACAGCAAGTGGATAAGACAAAAAAAGAGGCCATGTTCAATGCCTCCATCAACGCCAGCATAGGATTCAACCAGGTTGCGACCAAACTGAGTGACGCATACCGTGACCCGCTGCAACAAGATATGGTATCCGTTTCCGTATCTATCCCTCTCGTCGACTGGGGTGTACGAAAAGGGAAACATAACATTGCCAAGAATAATCTGAATGTGACACAGATTTCCGCCCGCCAGGAGGAACTGACGGTAGAGGAAGATGTGATCATGACTGTCGGTGACTTCAATATCCAGCAAAACCTAATCTCAAGCGCAGAAGAGGCGCTCGACCTGGCTGTTATGGCTTACAGTGAGACAAAACAACGGTTTATGATCGGGAAGGCGGACATCAACAGCCTGACCTTATCGCTGAACCGCCAGCAGGAGGCACAGCGCAACTATATCTCCGCCCTGCAAAATTACTGGCTGAGTTATTTCAAAATACGGAAACTGACGCTGCATGATTTCGAAACCGGCATATCACTGGCACGGGAATTTGATTTTACGCACGGACTATAAGTAACAGATTCAATGAGCACATCTCCCAAGATATCATCCTTTACGATCATCGTCACCTTCCTTTGTGTGGCGCTGACAGGACTGGCTTTCATCCCTCTCCTGCCGATCAAGCTGTCTCCCTCGCGCACATTGCCCCGGCTGACCGTCAGCTATAATATGCCCGGCAACTCGGCACGTGTAATCGAGATGGAGGTCACTTCGCGGCTGGAATCGATGCTGGCACGTATCAAGGGGATCAAGGAGATTAACTCCACCTCCGGAAACGGCTGGGGATATGTGACACTGGAACTTGACAAACATACCAATATCGATGCCGCCCGTTTCGAGGCATCCACGATCGTACGCCAGACATGGCCCAGCCTGCCCGACGGATTAAGCTATCCGATACTGGAGATGAGCCGACCGGACGACAAGGAATCCGGCCCGTTCATGACCTATACGCTGAATGCGGCAGCTACTCCGATCTTTATCCAACGGTTTGCGGAGGACCAGATCAAGCCACGCCTCGCCGGTATCCCGGGTATTTACCGGATCGATGTACGCGGGGCCACGCCGATGGAATGGCGGCTGGAGTATGACAGCCGGCAACTCGTGTCGCTCGGTATTACCACCAATGACATACAGAATGCGATCGCCCAATACTATAACAAAGAATTCCTGGGAACCGGAAATGTCAATACGAACGAACAGGAGGAATGGATTCGTCTCGCCCTGATACCGGAAGATGTACGGGATGGTTTCGAGGCTTCCCACATAACCGTTACCAGTAAAGAAGGGAAGCTGATACGCCTGGACCAGTTGCTGAAAGTCACCCGCCAGGAAGAGGCTCCCCAAAGCTATTATCGTATCAACGGACTGAACTCGATCTATCTCTCCATCCGTGCGGAAGAGACAGCCAACCAGCTGGAACTCGCCAAACAGGTGAAAGAGGAGATGGAACATATCCGCCGGTTATTACCACAGGGATATGAGGTACATACCAGTTATGACGCGACCGAGTTTATCCAGAATGAACTGGATAAGATATATGTACGTACGGGACTTACGATCCTGATCCTTTTATTGTTCGTCCTGCTGATCACCCGGAATGTGCGCTATCTGTTCCTGATCGTGGTCAGCCTGAGCGTAAACCTGTGTATTGCCGTTATCTTTTTCTATCTGGCAAAACTGGAAATGCAGCTTTACTCGCTGGCGGGAGTTACCATATCGTTAAGCCTGGTGATCGACAATACAATCGTGATGACCGATCATATACGCAACCGCCATAACCGCAAAGCCTTCCTTTCCATCCTGACGGCAACGCTGACGACTATCGGGGCGCTGGTGATCATATTCTTCCTCGATGAAAAAATACGGTTGAACCTACAGGATTTTGCAGCTGTCGTAATCATCAACCTGGCTGTGTCGCTGGCGATCGCCCTGTTCTTCGTTCCTGCCCTGATAGAGAAACTAGGACTGGGACAAAAGAAAAGCGCTGCTCGGAAAGCGCAGCTCTCCCTGAAACCAAAAACCTCCTGGTTTCCGCGGATCAGAAGGTGGGGGAACAGATTTTTAAAACGGTTCCCGGTCTATTTCAACAGATATTACCATGCACAGATCAGCTTCCTTTGCCGATGGAAAAAGACGGCATGTTTCCTGTTAGTACTGGCTTTCGGATTGCCGGTCTTCCTGCTCCCCGAAAAAATAGAAATGGATGATAAGGACAAGGTATATACGGCTACAGACTCGCTGCTCATTGAAAAATATAACAAGATTGTCTCAAGCGAGACCTATAAGGAGAAAGTCAAGCCGATAGTGGACAAAGCGCTGGGAGGAACCTTGCGCCTGTTTGTGCAGAAAGTGTATGAAGGCAGTTATTTTACCCGCAACGACGAAACGGTCCTGTCGGTCACCGCCTCACTTCCCAACGGGACTACACTGGAACAGATGAATCAGTTGATGGGACGCATGGAAGCTTACCTCAGCACATTCAAGGACATACGCCAGTTCCAGACGAACATTTACAGTGCGCGGCAGGCGGGCATACGCATTTATTTCACCAAAGCGGCAGAGCGAAGCGGGTTCCCTTATACGCTGAAAAGCAAGATTATCAGCAAGGCGCTGGAACTGGGCGGCGGCAGCTGGGGTGTGTACGGGCTCCAGGACCAGGGCTTCAGCAACGACGTACGGGAAGGAGCAGGTTCGTTCCGTATTGAAATGTTCGGCTATAACTATGACGAATTATATGAATGGGCGGAACAGCTAAAAGCAAGACTGCTTACCTACCGCCGTATCAAGGAAGTACTGATCAACTCCGAATTCTCCTGGTGGAAAGACGATTATCAGGAATTCTATTTCAACCTGGACAAGGCACGGATGGCACAGGAAAATATCCTGCCGATCGAACTGTTCGCCTCCATCAACCCGGTATTCGGGAAAGATATCTACAGCGGTACGATCGTTGTCGACAATGAAACGGAAAAGCTGAAACTAAGTTCGCGCCAGTCAAAAGATTATGATGTCTGGAGCATGCAATACGTCCCCCAGAGCATTAAGGGCAAACCTTATAAACTGTCGGAACTGGCCACCGTCGAAAAAGGACAGATGCCGCAGAAAGTAGCCAAGGTAAACCAGCAATACCGCCTGTGCCTTCAATATGAATATATCGGCGCATCCAATCAGGGGAGCAAGATACAAGAACGTGAACTGAAAGGATTCAACGCGTCGTTACCGATGGGATACACTGCCAAATCGGATAGTAATTACTGGAGTTGGAACACCAAAGACAATAAGCAGTATCTGTTATTGCTGCTGATCATTGCCATTATTTTCTTTACGACCAGTATTCTGTTCAATTCGCTGAAACAACCGCTGGCTGTTATCTTTGTCATCCCTATCTCCTATATCGGGGTGTTCCTGACATTCTACTGGTTCAAGCTGAATTTCGACCAGGGAGGATTTGCGTCGTTTGTCCTGTTATGCGGTATCACGGTAAATGCAAGTATCTATATATTAAACGAATATAACCAACTTCGTGAAGCCAGGCCCAAAATGCCTGCCTGGCGCCTTTACCTGAAAGCATGGAATGCCAAGATCACACCGATCTTCCTGACCGTGATCTCTACCATACTCGGATTTATTCCGTTCATGTTAGGTCCCGATAAAGAAGCGTTCTGGTTTCCGCTGGCAGCCGGGACCATCGGCGGATTGACCATGTCGATCCTCGGTATCTTCATATACCTGCCTATTTTTACTTTGAAGAAATAATCATCTTGTTAATACTTAACCGCCAATAACTGTTTTTCTTTCCTAATTTTGTGATATTCTTGGACGATTTGTTAATTATCCAAACCCTTCTTACGTCTTAAATGTTTTATCCAGGAGCAGAAAAGTTGCAGAAGTTGAAAGTCCGATATCACCCTAAAAATAATTTAAAGATGAAAGTTTTATTTAAGTATCTACGACTATTATCCCTCTCTACGAGCGGAGCGTTACTTTTGTGCATTGTATTTGCTGCAAACCCCGAAATTGCTGAAGGAACCATCACAGGTAAAGTATTCTGGTTTCATTTCTCTATTTTATTACTTGCATTCAGTGTATTGTTTATGGAAGCCACAGTGAAAAAAAAGCAATTTTACCTTCTCATTACCCGACGGACTTTTATTACTTTTTGCCGGTCTGGCCCTGCTGACTTACAACTATGAGTTGGACCCGGAACCTGAAAGACTTCTTTTCGCCGGACAAATTACGACCTTATGGTTTATGCTGCGAGCCACGCTGCAAGCCCACCCGGAACTCAGGCTTTTCTTCCTGTCCATTATTATATGTACAGGTATCTTTGAAG
This sequence comes from Parabacteroides caecihominis, assembly GCF_023656785.1. NCBI lineage: Bacteria > Pseudomonadati > Bacteroidota > Bacteroidia > Bacteroidales > Tannerellaceae > Parabacteroides > Parabacteroides caecihominis. Next base: position 197,403 of record NZ_JAMOKS010000011.1, on the reverse strand, counting down.
CGGCCTGGGGAATGGGGCAACTGTACGGGGGACCATCGACAAACCATCCGCTGCTCAAAGGTGACGGACTTATTTTCAGCTCCGGTCCTTTCTCAGGATACCTGGCAATCGTACTTCCCGTATGCCTGAACCTGGCTTTACGGTTCCGCGATTGCGACAAACTCGCCTGGTGGGAAACAAGGACGATGCTATTCTACCTGTCGGCATTCACGATCATACTCATCCTGATAGGGCTTCCCGGCGGGAAAAGCCATTCGGCGTGGCTGGCAGCCGGAATCTCATGCTGCTGGGTCTTCTATCTCCGGAAATCAGGGTGGCAGTTATTGAAGAAAAGGGTTATAAAGCATAATAAGACAGTGATTGTCAGCTGTATTGTCTTATTTATCGTTATTTCCGGACTTCCGACATTGGGCAGTGTTTTCAGTACCGAGAAATCCGCCAACCGGATGCTGATGTGGAACGTAACGACCCAGGCCATACTGAACAAGCCTGTCACCGGCACCGGTCTGGGAGGTTTCCCCGTATCATTCGCCCAGACACAAGCCGACTATCTCGCGTCGACGAAAGCCTCCGATACGGAACGGATGGCTGCGACCTGTCCCCCTTTCGCCTTCAACGATTATTTGCAGATAGGACTCGAATTCGGTATCGCCGGACTGCTTCTTTTCGCGTTATGGATCGCTTTCTGCCTCTATTACGGGCTGAAAAACAAACAGGTCGGGGCAACGGGAGGTATCCTTTCGTTACTTTTCTTCTCCATGTATTCCTATCCGTTGCAACTACCGTCATTCTGGGTTCTGCTTATCTTCTTCTCGGCAATGTGTGTCACCCGGACGGAAAAACAACAGAAACCGTCCGTGAAAAGTTTCCCTTACATCGGAACATTCGCTGCATTGGTCGCCTGTATCCTGTTTTTCGGACAGCGGAGTTATTACGAGCCGTACAAAGAATGGAAGACTTTGCGGATCCTGGTAGAAAAGGAGGAACAGAAGGTTGCCGCACAAGGATATATGAGCCTGTACCCGCGCCTCTCCCACCGGACCGAGTTCCTGCTGGAAGGCGCCCGGTGCTTGCAACAATCCGGACAGTATTCGAATGCCATCATCTGGAGTTACCGGGCCATCCGGCTGACTGCCAATCCGGAGTTCTATTATATCCTTGCGGAAAGCCATCAGCAACTCGGACTTTACAGGCAGGCAGAGAAATATCTGTTGCAATGCCTCTACATTCTCCCGGAACAGATAGACACCTATTACCTGCTGACAAAATTATATGCGGAAACAAACTACTACCACCCGGACAAGCTCAGGCTAGCCGCCCATTCCGTGTTGACCAAACAGCCGGACACCTGCTTCAGGCCCGTCAGGCAGATGAAAGAGGAAGTCTATCAACTTCTTTTACAACAAATGGCAAACAGTAAATAGAACAATCCCTCTATTTTTATTGCACAATTAAATTATATCCCCTATCTTTGCCGAAATTTTGGAAGGAAGAGTTTCATGACGAATAAGATACATAAATGTAATCCGATGTTTATTTCCGGTTCAACGCCGGATATCGAAGCTCATTTCTTTAATTTACGGGATAATAATTTCTTTATATAAGATGCGTTGGTTATTTTTACTAACGCATTTTTTTTGTGTCCCGCAAGTGGCGATTTGATGAGATATAACATTCTATAAAATATTAATAAACAAAACAACCCAATTACTATGTCGAAGATTGGAATCAAAAAGGTGATTGTTCTGGGCTCGGGTGCCCTGAAGATCGGACAGGCCGGAGAGTTTGACTATTCCGGTTCACAAGCATTGAAGGCACTGAAAGAAGAAGGTATCAGTACCGTTTTGCTGAATCCGAACATTGCAACTATACAAACATCGGAAGGGGTAGCAGACAAGGTGTACTTCCTGCCTATCACTCCGTATTTTGTTGAAGAAGTAATCAAAAAAGAACAACCGGACGGAATCCTGCTGGCTTTTGGTGGCCAGACTGCCCTGAACTGCGGTACTCAGTTATACACCAGCGGCACACTTGCCAAATATGGCGTAAAGGTACTGGGAACTTCTGTTGAAGCTATCATGTACACAGAAGACCGCGACCTGTTTGTAAAGAAACTGAATGAAATCGACGTAAAAACTCCGATCAGCCAGGCCGTTGAAACGATGGAAGATGCAGTGAAAGCTGCTTACAAGATCGGTTTCCCGGTAATGATCCGTTCTGCCTATGCACTGGGCGGTATGGGTAGTGGTATCTGCAAGGATGAAGCAGAACTGCGTACACTGGCAGAAAGCGCTTTCGCTTATTCTTCACAGATCCTGGTGGAAGAATCGTTGAAAGGCTGGAAAGAAATTGAATTCGAAGTAATCCGCGATAAAAACGACCATTGCTTCACGGTTGTAAGCATGGAAAACGTCGACCCGCTGGGTGTACATACCGGTGAAAGTATTGTGGTTGCTCCAACCTGCTCACTGACCGACAAGGAACTGGATCTGCTGAAAGAACTGTCTACCAAGACAATCCGCCACCTGGGTATCGTAGGCGAATGTAACATCCAGTACGCATTCAACTCGGATACTTTCGACTATCGTGTGATCGAAGTGAACGCTCGTCTGAGCCGTTCTTCCGCACTGGCATCCAAAGCAAGCGGCTATCCTCTGGCTTTCGTTGCCGCTAAACTGGCATTGGGTTATGGTTTGGATGAAATCGGTGAAATGGGTACTCCGAACTCGGCATACAAAGCTCCGGAAGTAGATTATATGATCGTTAAAATCCCGCGTTGGGACTTGACTAAGTTCGTTGGCGTAAGCCGCCTGATCGGTTCAAGCATGAAGTCTGTCGGCGAAATCATGTCGATCGGTAAGAGCTTCGAAGAGATCATGCAGAAAGGTCTGCGTATGATCGGACAGGGCATGCACGGTTTCGTAGGAAACAACGACCTGGAATTCGACAACCTGGACGACGCCTTGGCTAACCCGACCGACCTGCGTATCTTCGCCGTAGCAAAAGCGCTGGAAGAAGGGTATACCGTAGAGCGCATCCACGAACTGTCAAAGATCACTCCGTGGTTCCTGAACGGTTTGAAAAATATCGTAGACTATGCGAAAGTATTGTCTCAATACAATAAGATCGAAGATCTGCCCGAAGAAGTGATGAAGGAAGCTAAACGCTTAGGTTTCTCTGACTTCCAGATCGCCCGTTACGTTGAGAATCCGGAAGGAAACATGGAAAAAGAAAACATCCGTGTACGTAACCTGCGTAAGAAAATGGGCGTTCTGCCAAGCGTAAAACGTATCAACACGATCGCTTCCGAACATCCGGAACTGACGAACTACCTGTACATGACATACGATGGCAGCGAACATGATATTCCTTACTACAAGAACGACAAGAGCGTAGTTATCCTGGGTTCAGGTGCTTACCGTATCGGTTCTTCCGTAGAGTTCGACTGGTGTTCGGTCAATGCAGCCCAGACAGCCCGTAAGTTGGGTTACAAGTCGATCATGATCAACTATAACCCGGAAACGGTTTCTACCGACTACGATATGTGCGACCGTCTGTACTTCGACGAACTTTCTTTCGAACGTGTACTCGATGTGATGGACCTGGAAATGCCGAAGGGTGTAATCGTATCCGTGGGAGGTCAGATTCCGAACAACCTGGCAATGAAGCTGTATCGCCAGAATGTTCCGGTGCTGGGTACTTCTCCGCTGTCGATCGACCGCGCTGAAAACCGTCACAAATTCTCCGCGATGCTGGATACACTGGGCATCGACCAGCCACGTTGGGCAGAGTTGACCAGTATGGAAGAGATCGATGGATTTATCGAAAAGGTAGGATTCCCGATCCTGATCCGTCCGTCATATGTACTTTCAGGGGCTGCGATGAACGTTTGCCACAACAAGGAACAGATGATCGAATTCCTGGATCTGGCCGCCAAGGTATCCAAAGAATATCCGGTTGTCGTATCCGAATTCCTGCAAGGAGCGAAAGAAGTTGAATTCGACGCTGTAGCCATGAACGGCGAAGTGGTTGAATATGCAATATCCGAACATATCGAGTTTGCCGGTGTTCACTCAGGTGACGCTACACTGGTATTCCCGGCTCAGAAAATCTATTTCGAAACAGCACGCCGCATCAAGAAGGTGAGTAAGATGATCGCCAAAGAGCTAAACATCAGCGGTCCGTTCAATATCCAGTTCCTGGCTAAGAACAACGACGTGAAGGTAATCGAATGTAATCTGCGTGCATCACGTAGCTTCCCGTTCGTATCCAAAGTGCTGAAACGCAACTTCATCGAAACGGCTACACGCATCATGTTGGATGCTCCTTATACAAAACCGGACAAGAGCGCTTTCGATATCGACTGGATCGGTGTAAAAGCATCTCAGTTCTCATTCGCCCGTCTGCATAAAGCCGACCCTGTACTGGGTGTGGATATGAGCTCGACCGGTGAAGTAGGTTGTATCGGCGACGACTTCAACGAAGCATTGCTGTCTGCCATGATCGCTGTTGGTAACAACATTCCTAAAAAGAATATCCTGGTTTCTTCGGGAGCAGCCAAGAGCAAAGTAGATTTGCTGGAACCCTGCCGCCTGCTGAGCACAAAGGGATACAAGATCTATGGTACTGCCGGAACCGCCAAGTTCCTGAACGAGAATGGAATCGAAGCGACTGCCGTATGCTGGCCGGATGAACAGGGCGACCTGAATATCATGGATATGTTCAGCAACCACGTATTCGAACTGGTTGTAAACATCCCGAAAGACCATAGCAAACGCGAGCTGACCAACGGTTACAAGATCCGCCGTGCTGCGATCGACCATAACATACCATTGATCACCAACGCTCGTCTGGCTAGTGCATTTATCGAAGCATTCTGCACGATGGATGTAAAAGATATCCAGATCAAAGACTGGCAAGATTACAAATAAGCAAATATTTTTATTATATTTGTAACCATAATACGTAGAGACAGGGTATTACCTTGTCTCTACCTGTTTAATTTTAAATCATGCCCATGTACAGACTGCCGTTATTGTTCCTGACATTCATGCTGACATTCCTGGTCGCGCATGCATCGGTAGTCGTCCCTAATTTATTCGTAAAAAACTTCTCGGTAGATGATTATAAAGCCAGTTGTCAGAACTGGGGACTGTCGGTAGCCTCCGACGGCGTGCTCTATGTAGCCAATAATTCCGGACTGCTCACATTTGACGGAAACACCTGGAAGCATTATGAGACACCCGATAAATCGGTTATAAACGGCGTTACATTCCTCAACGACACGATCTATACCATCAGCGAAGGTTCTTTCGGAGGATGGACCCTCGACCATTTAGGAGTTATGCGTTACCATAAACTCTCCACGATACCGGCAGAAGTCAAGTTTAAAGAACCGCCCGCTTCTATCCCGTTCATCCTGCCCGACGAGATACTGCATGCACAACCCTCTGTCTTTACAACTATAAACGACCTGTATTTCATCGGCACCACCAACAACGGATTATATATAACAAGCCCGGAAGGGACTATCCTGCGCCACCTGTCAACCCACGACCAGTCATTACCCGACAATATCGTGCGCGCCATCTGCATCCAGGATGCGCAACAGATATGGCTGGCTTTCGACAATGGCATCTCACAGATCACTTTCGACCCCTCGATCATTTTGCTGGGGAAACGAAGCCAGATAGGAAAACTGAAAAATGCTACGCTCTTCAACGACACATTATATATCCAGACAAATATCGGATATTTCAAAAGGACATTAGACGCCGGAGATCATTTTGAACCGGTCGATATAAAGAAAGAGACATTCCACCTCCTGCCACAGAACAGTGTGTACGACTCGCTCCGTGTCAGCAATGTATTCTACGACACCGAATCATTGGGTGAGTTTGCCCATGCAGAACAGATCTATCCTATCGGCGATAACACCTATTGGCTTTGTGTCAAAAACGAAGCCGGCCTGTTCCATAACGATAACGGGAAAGGGACACTGAAATGCCGCATTCTGCTCAATAACTACAATATGAATATGGTGAGCAGAGACCGGAGGATATATCCTTTGAATGACACGCTTCACCTGATCTCGGCCATGCAGGGAGCCTTGCTGGTCAATATACGCGACCTGATAGAGGGAAGCCTCGGCCCTGCCACGCCCCTGCAAATATCCGAAATAAAGTATATCGACAAACATGGCGTACACAACCTGCCGGTCAATTCGGAAAAGATCACCCTCCCCCATAATTTCCAGGAACTTTCCGTTTATGTAGGAAGTACGATCTTTACCCCGAACCATCAGATCAGTTATATGATAGAAGGTGTTTCTTCAAACTGGTCGCCCTGGCAAAAAGGCGGGGAGATCTCTTTCCTGCAACTTCCGGAAGGCAAATATGTACTCAAGATCCGCAAATATGTAGTAAAAGGGCCGTACCTTGAAATCGCCATTCCGATCACCGTCCGCCCGGCCTGGTACAACACGATATGGGCATGGCTGATCTATATCATCGCTATCGCCGTAATAGGCAAATACACACTCAGCTACCATCTGAAAAACCTGCAACGGGAAGAAAAAAGCAAGCTGGATGCAAAAAGGCAGGCGGAAGAACAGAAAATCCAGCAGATGAAAAGCCGGATGCTGGAAGCCGAGCTGCAAAACAAGAATAACGAACTGACCTTACAGACCTCCGCCCTGGTTAAAAGGAACCAGGCGGTACAGAAACTGCTTGACGAACTGGAGCAGCAGAAAGAGACATTAGGCGACCGGTATCCGAACAAACTGTATACCCGGATGAAAAACCTGATGGAAGAATCGTTGAACGACCAAGCGGACTGGCTGTTGTTTGAGACGCATTTCAACAGTGCCCATCAGAATTTCATTGACCGGTTACGCCAACAATACTCCGACATTACCACCGGCGACTTACGTATCTGTTGCCTGCTCCGCATGAATCTTTCCACCAAAGAAATCGCATCACTGTTAAACGTATCAGTCCGTGCGATAGAATTACGACGGTACCGGTTAAGGAAGCGTCTGTCACTCGACAGCGACACGAATCTCATTGATTTCCTCATGAATTTCTAAAAAGTATTTTCTAGAATCAGTATTTCGCCAAACCATTATTATACAATCAATTACATACCGATGTAGTAGGTATGAGAAAGTCTTGATGTAGTATTTCCTCTCACACAAAACATTTGCGCAAGTAGTGTAGTAGTACTTTTTAATCGTTATGTTTCCAAATGTGCTTCCTTTGCCAGTGCAATTGAATCTTAATTTCTATAGACATGATGAAGCACGATCTGGAAGAACAACTGGAAGAGTTGGAAAGGCAGGGTATCAGTCGCCGCCATTTCCTCAAAATATTAACGGCAGCAGGAGTTATAACTGCTGTAGGTACACAAAAAGCTCACGCATTCTCTAGTAATGCAAAAGGAAAAATCCTGATAATCGGTGGAGGTGCTGCCGGAATTAGTATGGCTGCACGTTTGATGCACTGGTTGGATAGTCCGGACATTACATTGATAGACCCCAGCGACCGACAGTTCTACCAACCCGGCTTTACATTGATTGCCTCCGGTGTTTATAAACCGGACGAAGTATGGAAGAAGCAGGAAGACTGCATTCCCGATGGCGTAAAATGGATTAAAGATTCTGTTGCCGCCGTTGACCCGGTCATGAACCTGGTAACAACGAACAACAATGGAAAAGTCGCTTACGACTTTTTGGTCCTGACACCAGGCATACAGATTAACTGGGAAAAGGTGGAAGGGATTACACACGATACATTAGGAGCAGGAAATGCTCACTGTATATATGATTACGAAGGTGCACAAAAAACCTGGAAAGCGCTTCAGGAATTCGCAAAGACAGGCGGTCGTGGTATCTACACAGATACATACACAAAGCATAAATGTGGCGGAGCACCGAAAAAGATTTGTTTGCTGACAGAAGATTACAGCCGCAAACAAGGCACACGGGACAATTTGAAACTGGATTACTTCACGGCAGCGAAAGAGCTGTACGATATTCCGTTTTACACGCCCCGCCTGCTGGAGATTTACAAGGAACGTAATATTCCCATCAATCTCAACGTTCGCGTGAAAGGTGTCGATACGGCAGCCAAACAGGTACATTTTGAAAAGGTTGAAACAGTCGGAGAAGAGAAAGTATATACTCCATTCGTGGAAGATTACGATTTCCTTCATTTCACTCCGCCTATGTCGGCTCCCGATTTCGTTCGCGAAGCTGGTCTGGGATGGACGGAAGGCAAGCTGGCTGCCGATGCCTGGGTGATGGTTGATAAAGCGACACTGGTTCACAAAACTTATCCGAACATCGTCTCCCTGGGAGATGTTGCCGGGATACCAACCAGTAAAACATCTGCGGCAGTACGCATGCAGGTACCGATCGCTGCCAAAAACCTGATCTCGTTGATGGAAGGCAAAGAACCTGTTGAAAAATACAACGGATATGCTGCCTGCCCGATCGTAACAGACTATGGACACGTACTATTGTGCGAGTTCGACTATGATAAAAAGCCGCTTCACTCGTTCCCGTTCAGCATGCTGGACACATCGAAGGAACAATGGGCGGCCTGGTTACTGAAAGTTTACATGTTGAAACCGATGTATTTCTACGGAATGCTGAACGGTTACGCATAACGGACCAAAATAACAACTCCCTATAATTCAAATGCCAAACTACAGAAAATCCCCGGGTCAGACTCCTGATGCCGGGGATTTTGTTTTACTATTCACTCCCCTCCCTCCGACTAAAAGGAAGACTACCACTTATTAAGTCGAAACTCCTTACTCACTAGAACGAAAGTCCTTACTCACTACTACCAGGGTGTACAGGGTAGTCTATCACCCTGTACACCCTGGCTAGCTATCCTGTACACCATAATCAACTACGGTGTACACCCTGAAAACACTAAGTCGTAACCTTTGAATTAGTTAGTCCATAGGTTAGTCTTAATAATTAGTAGGATTACTCCATCTTCCGATAATACCGAGGCGTATAACCTGGCAATAACTCCGGATGGAATACCCATACAAGGTCTTTCAGGAGGTAATCGGGATGTATCGGAAATTCCTCATAATAGGGTACTATTCCCGTATTACAGGTATAAATCCGGCGGTTCTTAAAGGCATCAAAGTTTTCATAGGGCGTATACTCGGTACGAAGGTCTTTGTAGGTCATGTCGTTTGCCTGATTATATTTGATCAGCCACATATCGGCATGGATCGCCTTGTCGAGTACGGTTTCAAAAGCCAAAGGGGTACTGCCCGCTCCGGGAAGGTCTTTGAAGATATAATCTGCTCCGGCATCTTTATACAGATGGGCAATATAGCTATCGCCTGCCGGCATATACCAGGAAGAACCGAATTTCTTTTCAGAAATGACGGTCGGACGGTTAGTGACTGTCTTTGCCAGCTCTTTCAGTTCCAGATAACGGTCTTCCGTTTCCCGGAAGATTGAATCTGCCATTGCTTCCTTACCGAATAACAAGCCATAGAAACGTATCCATTCAGTCCGCCCCAACGGCAACGACTCCATGTAATCGGCGGCCTCAATGATAGGAATACCCAGTTTCTCGGCAGGTCCGTATCCTGCATTCTGAAAAGGAGAAGCTATAATGATCTCTGCCCCTATATCTATAATCTTTTCGATATTCGGCGCCGTCGCCTCTCCCAGGTCGGCAATCTTTCCGGCACGCAAACCTTCCTGAATGGAAGGCGTATCCATATACCGGGGTTCACATACGCCGATCACCTTATCCGCTTCATTCAGCTGGTCGATAATAGCCGCATGAACGGAGGTATAAACCACGATATTCTTCACCGGTGTCCGCACAACCGTCCCCTTAGGCAAATCACCGGGCATTGACGTACTGCGGTCCACCAACAGATAACGTTGCAGGATACGGGTACTATCCCAAGGGTCGCGGACTTCTACCGATGTATAATCAGTGAAGTGCTGTATGGTGAAACCACGGGCATAGCGGATGGAGTCGGAAGATACAACTTCTTTAATAACAGTATTCTGTTTTCCGTTACATCCTGATAACAGAAAACAGAATACAATAAAAATATGAAAATATAACTTCATCTATTATTGATTCGTAACAAATGCAAATGTAGAAGGCGACATACCGACTTCTACTGTCTTTTTCAATGTACCTTCTTTGTCAAAAATAAAGATATCATCATTCTGGAAATAACTTGATATTCCATAATAAACATCTCCGCTCACCGGATCAACGCCAATGGCAGAAGGATCTGAAGTAAATACAGAAAAGTCTTTAATGAAAGTCGGATTAATTACTTTGTCGGTCTTCAAATCAAAAGTAAAAGCAGCTTTACCATCCGGGTTGTAGTAGTTAGCCACATAGCAATAAGCCGTATCGTTCTTCACATACATTTTTGTTACATTCACTCCGTCAACAGCCTCAGCTTTATCATCTTTCGTATCAACACGATACAGCATATCAGCACCGACCTTGTAATCGCCATAACAAACAGCATAAATATCTCCTTCCGAATCAGAGAATACATGATTCGGATTCAAGCCGACGGTAACATCACCAATCTTTTTGAAGGATGCAATATCCACCACAGACAATTTATCCGAAGTTGACGGCCAGTTCATCCCATCAGTATCAGCTGTGTAAATTTTTCCATTTGCGATAGCAATACCATCAGGGTTTGGACCAACAGCTGTATATCCTTCAATCGCCAATGAAGCAGTGTCAATCTTTGCTACAAAACCATCAAAAGTAGTCATGTATACCTTACCTTCATGTGAAGCCATCATACGAGGAGCACGGGGGGCACCTTCGCTATCAACAGGTTTTAAGGTTGTTATTACCTTAGATGTTGCTGCATCAAGAACCTCCAGTGTACTTGAGCGATAAACAGAAATATACAATTTAGAGCCGTATAAGAGCATACTCTGTCCCATATTACCCAAAGCACGCCCATTTACATCTGCAAAGATATCAGCAGTCATTTCTCCACTTTCCATGTCGAGCATAGACAGGGTTGCATTATTCTGACCATCCATGCCACCATTCAGGATATACACCTTAGATGTTTCAGTCGGAACGGCTGGAATTTCCGGTTCCGGTATTGAATCATCATCATCACAACTTGTAAACGTAACGCCCAATACTATTGTCAGCATTGAAGCAAACCAATAAAACTTTTTCATTTTAAATTATATATAATTAATATGTAATGGAAACTGCACATCTGAACGATCGACCCGGCATTGGATAATATCTCACAATATCATATTGTTTATCTGCAATATTCAGAATATCAGCCTGTAAACGCAAAATACAACGTTTCAAACGAAAATTACGATTCAGTGAAACATTCTGTTCTACATAAGACTCAATCTCATTTTCTTTGATATTCTGACGATTCATATACCTAACACCCGAAGCCGTTAACGAATAACTGATATTTACCCATGGGTTTAGGAAACTCGCCGAATACGAGCCGGAATGCCTTGGGGTATAGGGTATCTGATCTTTGTAGCTCTTGTCTTTTTCATTCGTTATATCAATCGCTTTCTGGAAAGAATACGAGCCGTCTAACAACAACTCATAAGTATCTTTTAAAGTAATCCCTGCATGCACATTCACATCCAAACCTTTAATGTCCACTTCTCCCAGATTCATCATCTTCCAAATAAACATTGTAGGAATAGCAACAATCTTATCTTTTACTCGATTATAATAGGCATCAGTCGTTATACTAAAAGAATTGAAAAGCCAGAAACGGTCACGCCAGGTAACACCTAAATTATATTGACGAGCTTTTTCCGGCTTCAGATTGGTATTACCTATCCGAGAATAATAAAGATCATTAAATGTTGGTAACCGAAAAGCATCTTTATAGGAAAAGCGTACCCGCAAATTCGCATCAGGCAATACCCTCCACGAAAGACTTGCTGTCGGTGACAGATGTTTTCTATTTGCCGGTTTCTCCCCTAACTCAACGCGTTCATCAATATAAGTAGCCAACAAAGACAATATACTAGTTAAACGGCGATCTTCGTATTTTGCAGATAAGGCAGTTAACGAAGAAAGCCGCGAAGGAAACTGGCAGTCCTTGAAATTATTATTCAGGTCATTCCAATAAATATCCTGAGCCAAAGAGAAAGAGATATTTTGTATGGGAACATATAAAAGAGATCCTGTTAAATACGTTTCTCGCTGATAATAAGAACTTACCTGTATTCTTCCTTCATACTTATTATTCACATCTTCATACCGGTTATAATACCAGTTATACCGAAGGCTACTTTGCAGAGAAAAACGATCATTTAATTTGTTTTCATAATGTCCTTGTGCAAAGAAGTTACGGTCCCATAAGCGCTCGCCAGTATAATCGTTATAAAGATTGACAGATCCCGGTAAACCACGTTCCGAATCGAAATAATATGCTTTAAGAGATAAATCTCCGTATCTTCCCAAACCTCCGTACAGGTTTAACTCTACGCGCCCTATATTAACATCTGTGTTTTTCCTTTTCTCGCGGGTCACTATGTTTCCATTCACTAATGTAAACTCATATTGCCCGTCTGCACGTTGCCAATCCCCATCAATAACTGCACTCCAACGTTTCCCTAACTTCTGTTCATATCTCAAATAAGGATTAAACAACCCGAATGAGCCGGTTTTAATCTTGGCAGCAATGTGAAATATATCTTTCCCTTCAAATTCCGGCTTACGTGTCTTCATAACCAAAGAACTGGAAGATGCAAACATTCTGGCAGTACGAAAAATATCATCATTCTGGATAATCGACAACTCTATTTGGTCCAAATTTTCTAAAGAGAAGCGACTTATGTCTACTTGTCCACTTTGACAATCACTTACGGCTACGCCATCGTAACTGACCCCGGTATGTTGTGCTCCCAGGCTACGGACTGAAACCGTCTTCAGCCCTCCTATCCCACCGTAATCTTTCACGGTAGCGCCGGAGAAACGTTTGACAGCCTCCGATAAATCCTGTATCCCAAGCCGTTCGATACCCGAACGGTCCATCACTTGTAAAGGTGTAGCCTCGCGGGTTGTGGAAGGACGCGCCTTTTCCACGACCTCAACACCTTTCAGCTGGTGATAAACAGTCGTATCGATCTGCTGTGCGTGCAGGACAGGCACGCACAGAAATATGCCTGCCAGGCATATAAATACTATAATAAATAATGTACGCATATATCAAGTTCCATCAACACCTTACCCGAGGCATTATATAATAGAATAATGGCAGGTTTTCTGACTTGTTCTCCCATGATCGGCCGCCTTCCCAAGGATCCTAAAATCCTCAGTGGCAACAAGATTTGCCGGGGTTACAGAACTTACAGCTACGGGTACAGTTCCGGATTTGCACCGGATTCCCTATTACTAACGGCCGGCGGAAGCCAGACCGTTACACCATAATCCGGTGGCAAAAGTACAAATAATATCAATTACTATACCTGATAATTTAAAATACTACTTCTGGTAATATAATTTAACAGATCATACCACCATCCCCCAAACCATTCCGCACACAAAATGCCAACCCTTATTCTTCAAAAAACAGCGTAATTTTTCCTCAAATTGTTCCATATCGCAAAACAATTGGTTCATTTCGGAATGACTACAAAATTAGTTTAAAGTTTAACTAAATGCAAAAAAGCCAAAAAAGTAATATGTTCGGGTTTCCGACAGGTTGTTTTCGTAATATTGCACGGTTGAAAAAATATATTGACGAGGTTTAAAAAGAATTGTATGGGAGAAACAAAAGGTTATGTTTCGCAGGTTATCGGTCCAGTCGTGGATATTCACTTCGATAATGAAAAAGAAGAGAAAATAGTGCTACCCCGCATTCATGACGCCATGGAGATAACCCGTCCTAATGGGAAAATACTGATCGTGGAAGTTCAGCAGCACATTGGGGAAAACACAGTCCGTACAGTCGCTATGGATACGACAGACGGACTGCAACGAGGAATGGAAGCCGTATCATGCGGTTCGCCCATTACCATGCCGGTTGGCGATCAGGTAAAGGGGCGTTTGATGAACGTGACAGGCGATCCGATCGACGGGATGAAAATGCTGGATAAAAAAGGAGCTCTCCCTATCCATCGTGAACCGCCGAAGTTTGAAGATCTGACAACCAGCAAAGAGGTGCTCTACACCGGTATCAAGGTGATCGACCTGCTGGAACCCTATTCCAAAGGAGGTAAAATCGGGTTGTTCGGTGGCGCCGGAGTCGGAAAGACGGTTCTTATCATGGAACTGATCAATAACATTGCCAAAAAGAATAACGGTTTTTCTGTTTTCGCCGGCGTGGGTGAACGTACCCGTGAAGGTAACGACCTGCTGCGCGAAATGATACAGTCGAATGTAATCCGTTACGGTAAAGAATTTAAGGAAAGTATGGAAGCCGGTCACTGGGACCTGTCGAAGATAGATCACGAAGAACTGGCTAAATCGCAGGCGACACTGGTGTTCGGACAGATGAACGAACCGCCGGGAGCACGTTCGTCAGTCGCCCTCTCGGGACTGACCATCGCCGAATCGTTCCGCGACCTGGCTCCAGAAGGCGAGACTCGCGATATACTGTTCTTTATAGATAATATCTTCCGCTTCACGCAGGCCGGTTCCGAAGTATCCGCCCTGTTGGGACGTATGCCGTCGGCAGTAGGTTATCAGCCGACACTGGCTACCGAAATGGGAGCCATGCAGGAACGTATCACCTCTACGAAAAAAGGTTCCATTACCTCCGTACAGGCTGTTTACGTACCGGCAGACGACTTGACCGACCCGGCACCGGCAACGACCTTTACGCACCTGGATGCTACCACCGTGCTGAGCCGTAAGATTACCGAACTGGGTATCTATCCGGCAGTCGACCCGCTGGAATCGACATCCCGTATCCTCGACCCGCTGGTCGTAGGCAAGGAACATTACGAAACGGCACAGCGTGTGAAACAGATACTCCAGCGTAACAAGGAGTTGCAGGATATTATCTCCATCCTGGGTATGGAGGAACTTTCGGACGAGGACCGCCAGACAGTTAACCGCGCCCGCCGTGTACAACGTTTCCTGTCGCAGCCTTTCGCCGTGGCGGAACAATTCACCGGCGTACCGGGCGTAATGGTCTCTATCGAAGACACCATCCGCGGATTCAATATGATCATGGACGGTGAAACCGACGATATCCCTGAACAGGCCTTCCTGAATGTAGGAACGATTGAAGATGTGATTGAAAAAGGAAAGAAACTGGCAGAACAAGCAAATTAAAAACGTATGGAACTGGAAATCATATCCCCTAGTGGCGTTTTATTCAAAGGAGAGACAAATTATGTATCCTTTCCGGGTACGGCAGGTTCGTTCGACGTCCTGCCCCATCACGCTCCGATGATCGCTGCCCTGGAAGAAGGCGTTATCCGGTACCAGACAAATGAAAAGAAAGAACAAGAAATAAAAATACAGAGCGGATTCGTCGAGATAAAAGGCGATATCCTGTCCGTATGCATCGAATAAAAAAATACGATCATGAGCGGTAGATTAAGAATGAAGCTAATGGGCTTGACTACCTTTATTAATGTAGTTATCGGCGTCTCCCTGGGAGGCTTGTTATACACCATCTGGCCTTCGCATTATTATGAGTGGTATCCATCGATACCGATGTTTTACTGGTTAAGCAGTATGTTAATGATCTATTTTCTGGATCATGTCAAACGGAAACACGGAGACGTCACGGTTGTTACTTATATGGTAGTCCGCCTTTGCAAATTCACGCTCGCACTGGTTTTCCTGTGGCTTTATGCCGCTTTGGTCGGACAGAACCTGAAAGCCTTCGGCTTCACGATGATGTTGTTCTATTTCATTTATCTTGTACTGGAAACATATACATTGTATCTGTTTGAGAAAAAGAGAATGATTAGTGAGAAAAAAGAAAAAGATGAACAGAATAAAAAATAACGGCCTGTTTTGGTTTACTTTCTTGTTACTGGTTTGCATCAGCTTTCCGGTAAGCGCCTCCACAGATGCGAAACAAGGTGAGGTAGATGTGCAGGATATCGTATTCTCACACATCAAGGATGCCTATACCTGGCACATCACGGAGTGGAACGGGAAAGAGATTTCCATACCACTGCCCGTCTTGCTGAAAAGCGAAGAACGCGGATGGGACTTGTTCCTCTCCTCACACCTGCATCATGGTAATGTGCATCATAACTATTACATCGCCAATGAGGGGAAACATGCCGGAAAGGTGGTAGAGAAAAACAGCAGAGGCGAAGAAGTAAAACCCTGGGACTTGTCGCTTACGAAAAACGTATGTGGCCTGCTTCTCAGTTGCGGTTTACTGCTTTTCATCGTGCTGCGTACCGCCCGCTGGTATAAAAAGCATCCGTATGAAGCCCCCGGAGGATTTACCGGATTGATGGAGATGGCGGTCATGTTCATACATGACGGCGTAGTGAAGGAAGGAATCGGCAAAGAATATAAGCCTTTCTCTTCTTATCTGCTGACGGTCTTTTTCTTCATCCTGATAAACAACCTGATCGGTATTATTCCGATTTTCCCGGGAGGAGCCAATATCACCGGTAATATCACAATTACCGCCGTGCTCGCTTTATGTACGTTCCTGGCAGTGAACCTGTTTGCTACCAAGGAATACTGGAAGGAGATATTCTGGCCCAACGCCCCTATCTTCCTGAAGTTACCGTTGCCGATCATGCCCTTCGTGGAATTTTTCGGCATACTCACCAAGCCGTTCGCCCTGATGATCCGTCTGTTTGCCAATATCATGGCCGGACATACAATCATTCTGGCGTTGACTTGCCTGATATTCATCACCGCCTCGATGGGAACAGCCATAAACGGTACGATGACAATCGTATCCGTATTGTTCACCGTGTTTATGAACTGCCTCGAACTGTTGGTGGCATGCCTTCAGGCCTATATATTCACCCTGTTGTCGGCCAACTATATCGGATTGGCCAAAGTACGGGAATGAACAAACATATTTATTAATAATAAGATTACTAATTTTAAAGATTGAGAGTTATGTTATCAGCAATTTTATTACAAGCAGCAGCCGGTGCAGGCATCGCTAAACTTGGAGCAACAGTAGGAGCAGGATTAGCTGCTATCGGTGCAGGTATAGGTATCGGATTGATCGGTAAAGGTGCCGTCGAAGGTATCAGCCGCCAACCGTCGGCAGCCGGTGACATCCGTACGTCCATGCTTATCATGGGTGCATTGGTAGAAGGTGTTGCCCTGTTTGCGATCGTAGTATGTTTCTTAGGATTGTTCCAATAAATAAAAGTAAACTATGTCATTGCTCACACCAGACGCAGGGCTTTTATTCTGGATGATCCTTTCTTTCGGAATCGTCTTTGTTATTCTTTCCAAATATGGTTTCCCGGTAATCATCAAAGCCGTGGAACAACGGAAAGAATACATCGATCATTCCCTCGAATCGGCCCGCCAGGCAAACGAACAACTTGCCGGCATCCAGGCCGAAAGCGAAAAGATTCTTGCCCAGGCAAGAGAGCAGCAGAATGAGATTCTGAAACAAGCCCTGGCCGAAAAAGAACAGATTATCAGCGCAGCCCGGCAAAAGGCATCCGCTGAGGCACATCTGCAACTGGAGGAAGCGACACGCCGGATAGGTGAAGAAAAGGACAAAGCCATCCGCGAAGTCCGCACCGAAATCGCCGACCTGTCAGTCGCCATTGCAGAGAAAGTGATGAAAGAGAAAATCAGCCGCACCGATGAACAGGAAAAGATCATCAACGGGCTGCTCGACAATGTTTCGTTTAGTAAATCATAAGATATGGACGTAGGTACAATCTCTTCCCGGTATGTCAAAGCACTCTTTTCGTTGGCAAAAGACAAGCGGCAGGAGGACCGGGTATATGATGACATGAAGATGCTGACCATCAGTTTCGAGCAAGAGCCGGGACTGAAAGCGGTGCTCGACAACCCTATCTTTCCCCTGGAGGAGAAAGTAAAGTTGCTGACTACCGCCGCCGGCCTGGAAGTATGCGAGTTGTTCACCCGTTTTATCCGCCTGGTACTTCAGCACAAGAGAGAGAGCTTGTTACCGCTAATGGCATATATTTATATCCATATGTACCGGAAAGACAAGAAGATCACCCGTGTGTTGTTCAAGACACCGGCTCCGGTAGATGAAGCGACACAGGAACATTTAAAGAAACGGCTGAAGGAAGAGACCGGCAACACCATCGAATTCATGGGAGTGATCAAGCCGGAACTGATCGGTGGCTTCGTGCTCCGTATCGGTAATACCCGGATAGATGCCAGCTACGCCCAGCAACTGCGGGAAATCAGAAATCAGCTAATCGAAAAAAATTAAAAAAGAAAAACGTATGACAGACCAGATAAAAGTAAGTGAAGTTTCCGCCATTTTACGCGAACAACTGGAAGGTATCAACACCACGATCCATCTGGAAGAGGTGGGCACTGTGCTTCAGGTCAGTGACGGTGTAGCACGTATCTACGGGCTGGACAATGCCGAAGCCAACGAATTGTTGCAATTCGACAACGGAATGGAAGCCATTGTGATGAACCTGGAAGAAGATAACGTAGGTGCCGTATTGCTCGGGCCGACCGACCAGGTAAAAGAGGGCGACACGGTGAAACGTACACGTCGCATCGCTTCCATCAACGTAAGCGAGAACATGATCGGTCGTGTAATCGACCCGCTGGGCAACCCGATCGACGGCAAAGGCGAGATTGTCGGAAAGAAATGCCAGATGCCGCTGGAACGAAAAGCTCCGGGTGTCATTTTCCGCCAACCGGTAAACGAACCGTTACAGACAGGTATCAAAGCGGTGGATGCCATGATCCCTATCGGACGCGGGCAACGTGAATTGATTATCGGTGACCGTCAGACTGGTAAAACCTCGATCGCCATCGACACGATCATCAATCAACGCAGTAATTATGAAGCCGGCAATCCGGTTTACTGTATCTATGTGGCGATCGGACAGAAAGGTTCTACAGTCGCTTCTCTGGTAAACACCTTACAGGAAAAAGGGGCGATGGATTACACGATCGTAGTCAGTGCCACTGCTTCCGACCCGGCTGCCATGCAATATTTCGCTCCTTTTGCCGGAGCTGCCATCGGTGAATATTTCCGCGACAGCGGACGTCATGCGTTAGTTGTCTATGATGACTTGTCGAAACAGGCAGTCGCTTATCGCGAGGTATCCCTGATCCTTCGCCGTCCTTCGGGCCGCGAGGCGTATCCGGGTGATATTTTCTACCTGCATTCACGCCTGTTGGAACGTGCAGCGAAAATCATCAACCAACAGGAAGTAGCCAGCCAGATGAACGACCTGCCCGACAGCATGAAAGATAAGGTAAAAGGTGGCGGTTCGCTCACTGCCCTGCCGATTATCGAGACGCAGGCGGGTGACGTGTCGGCTTATATCCCGACCAACGTAATTTCCATCACCGACGGACAGATATTTCTGGAAACAGACCTGTTCAACCAGGGAAACCGTCCAGCTATCAACGTGGGTATTTCCGTATCCCGGGTGGGTGGTAACGCACAGTTGAAAGCGATGAAGAAGGTGGCCGGTACGCTGAAAATCGACCAGGCACAGTTCCGCGAACTGGAATCGTTCACGAAATTCGGCGGCGATATGGATGCGGTAACCGCCTTCACCATCGACAAAGGACAGAAAAATACACAACTATTGATACAACCCCAGTATAACCCGATGCCTGTAGAACAGCAGATCGCTATCCTGTATTGCGGCACCAAAGGTTTACTGAAAGAGGTTCCGCTGGATAAGGTACACGATTTTGAAAATGCGTTCTTACAGACTCTGATCACCAATCATCAGAAAGACGTACTCGATATATTAAAATCGGGTGTGATAAATGATGAAGTCAGCCGTATCCTGGAAGAAACAGCCCACCAGGTCAGCGGGGCATATAAAGCAGGTTGATAACAGAAATTAGACTATGGCATCACTGAAAGAGATAAAAATCCGTCTTGCGTCGATCAGAAACACGCAGAAGATCACCTCCGCCATGAGGATGGTGTCTTCTGCCAAACTGCATCATACGCAGACGATTGTCGAACATATGCTCGAATACGAGAGTAAGCTGAGCGCCATATTAAGGGGCACACTGTCGGCTGAAAGCGATATGAGTTCGCCCTACGCAGCTGTTCGTGAGGTGAAACAGGTGGCTATCGTCGCTTTTTCCTCCAACAGCGGGTTGTGTGGCGCTTTCAATGCGAACATATGGAAAGAGTTAACAGCCCGTCTCCACCAGTATGAGGCGGACGGTATAACCGTGCGCATTTATCCGATTGGTAAAAAGGTGGCGGACGAACTGCATAAAGCTGGTTATCAAACCGATGACAGCTTCCTTACGATCGGCGACAAACCGGCCTACGAGGATGCCTCGCGACTGGCAACTGCCTTGATGGAGTTGTATATCTCCGCCCAGGTCGACCGGGTGGAACTACTCTACCATCATTTCAAGAATATGGCGGAACAGGTACTGACCGAAAAGGTTTTCCTCCCGGTTTCCTTACCGGAAGCAGACTCGGAAAGTGCTTCGAGCAACTATATTCTGGAGCCGTCTGCCGAACAGTTGCTTGCCTTACTGCTCCCCAAAGTGCTCCATCTGAACATCTACACGACCTTGCTCGACACTGTCACTTCCGAGCATGCCGCCCGCATGCTTGCCATGCAGACAGCCAACGACAACGCCAACGACCTGATCCAGGAACTGACGTTGCAATACAACAAAAACCGCCAGCAGGCCATCACCAATGAATTGCTGGATATTATGGGAGGAAGCGGGCAATAATCTTTTACATCATCAGTAATCAATAAAAAATCGAAGCCCCGGCGAATCACTTCGGCGGGGCTCCTGGCTTTAAAATTATTATTGAACAATTTCTAACAACCAAATCTAATACTTAATAGAAGAATAATATCATTAATTGGGCAGTTAGTACACGTAAAAACATTGTCAACGGATAAACTGTAGCATAACCTACTGCCGGAGCATCATTTCCCGCCGTTGCATTCGCATAAGCCAAAGCGGGAGGATCCGTCGTACTGCCGGCCAGCAATCCCATCAACGTATAGTAATTCAGTTTAAAAAAATGCCTGCCAATCAATCCGATGACTAATAAAGGCAGCATTGTTATAATAAAACCGTAACCAATCCAGACAAATCCGCCTTTATTCACGATAGTATCCACAAAACCATCCCCGGCACTCAGCCCGACACAGGCCAGGAACATGGTTATACCAATCTCCCGGAGCATCAGATTGGCACTCTGGGTAGTATAAGTAACCAGTTTATAACGGTATCCGAAACGGCTGATCAGGATAGCGACAACCAACGGACCACCTGCCAAACCCAGCTTGATAGGTTGAGGAATCCCTGGGAAACTAATTGGAATACTTCCCAGAATAATACCTAAAGCGATACCGATAAATATTGGAATCAGGTTCGGTTCATTCAGACGTTTCATCGAATTACCCAATATCATACTCACCTTATCGACAGCCAGTTCACTACCAACTACGGTTACACGGTCGCCAACCTGCAATTGCAAACCTTGTGTTGCTACCAGTTCCACTCCGGCACGATTCACACGTGTGACATTGATACCATGCAAACGGCGTAACTGCAAATCCCCCAGTTTAGTGCCCGTCAGTTCCGGCTTTGTCACCAAAATGCGGCGGCTGACAAAAGCACTTTCGGCGGGAATCCATTGTTTACGGTCCATCTCTATCTCTTGACCGATAAAGGTTTTTATAGTTTCCGCATCATGTTCTGTCGTGATCACGAATATTTTATCATCTTCTTCCAAAATCGTACTGCCGGTAACAATGTCCACTTTATTGGTCTTGTTACGCCAAATACGGGATATGACAAATTCCCTATGCTCCAACAGGGCGGCAAGCTCCATTATCTTCCTGCCAAAAAGAGCCGGATTCTTCACTATCAGCGATATAGGTGTAGCCTCACTATTATGCACATTATTCTCTTCTTCCAGCTTTTTCGTCTCCTGGTCAAAACTTATATGAAAAATATACCGGACAAACAACATGGAAAGGATGATACCGACGACTCCCAGCGGATAAGCAACGGCATATCCCAATGCAATCGTATCATCGGAAGCCCCCGTCATATCACTAAATGCCTGTTGAGCAGCCCCCAGTCCCGGTGTATTTGTCACTGCACCCGATAAAATACCGACCATCGTCGGAATAGGGATTCCTGTCACAAAATGTATCACCAAGGCCATCATAACCCCGAGAAAGACAATTCCGCAAGCCAGACCATTCAAAGTCATCCCCCCTTTCTTAAAAGAAGAGAAAAAACCGGGTCCGACCTGCATGCCGACTGAATAAACAAATAGGATCAATCCAAACTCTTTAAAGAAATGAATGACAGACGGATTGATTGTAAACCCAAAATGTCCCAGTAGAATGCCGACAAACAATACCAGGGTTATCCCCAGAGAAATCCCAAATACTTTGATTTTCCCAAGTTGGATCCCTATGGCAATAACCAGAGACAGTAAAAGGATGGAATGTCCGATACCTTCTCCCCATAATAATTCATGAATCCATTCCATAGTCAATCACTTTTGAGGCACAGCAAAACTCCACGCCACAACGCGAACAAAGCTTCTCCATGATTTTCATACAATTTAGAATTAATATTCTTTTCGAACCATTTCCCTAACCCACGAGGAAAAACAGCCTTTAACGAACGGCAGGTCTTCTGACTGACTCCCATCCTGAAGCCTTCCCGACACATGTCAGTGGCATAAGTTGTTTTCAGGATGTTATTAGAGCTTCACAGCAGCGGGACTGTCCGGGATTTACACCCGATTCCCTTTTAATCCGTATCATCCGAACAGACAACACGAAACCAATTCGGAGGCAAAGCTACAAAATAAAAGACAAAATCAATATGATAAATACAAGTTTTTTAAACTTTTACGTTCCTGTTTATTTATAAAACTATGACATAAGCAGAAATCCCTGCCAGCCTCACGGTCGACAGGGATTTACCATTCATAATTCTAACAACAAAATCAAATCGTTACAATGGCATATTGCCATGTTTTTTCGGCGGATTGCTCTGGCTTTTGTTCTTTGCCATCTCCAACGCCTGTATCAGCTTGAAACGAGTCTGCCGCGGCATGATAATCTCGTCGATAAATCCTTGCTCAGCGGCCCGGTAGGGATTAGAGAAGTTTTCCGCATACTCTTTCATAGCCCGCTCTTTCTCTTCTCCGGTTGCTTTTCTATATAAGATATTAACAGCCCCTTCTGCTCCCATAACGGCAATCTCCGCCATTGGGTAAGCCAGATTAACATCGGCACCGGTCGGTTTGCTCGACATAACGATATAAGCACCGCCATAGGCTTTCCGGGTAATCAACGTGATTTTAGGTACGGTCGCTTCCGCATAAGCATAGACGATCTTCGCGCCGTGGCGGATAATACCGTCGTGCTCCTGGGTACATCCCGGAAGAAAACCGGGTACATCTTCAAAAGTAACCAGCGGAATATTGAAACAATCGCAAAAACGGATGAAACGAGCCGCCTTATCCGAAGCATCGATATCCAGCACACCTGCCAGGAATGCCGGCTGGTTGGCAACGATACCGACCGTACGTCCGCCTAAACGGGCAAAACCGACTACGATGTTTTTTGCAAAATGCGGCATTACCTCAAAGAAATAGTGATTATCCACCACCGGTTCAATAATATCCTTTATATCATAAGGAATATTCGGATCATCCGGAATCACCTCCTGCAACGATTCTTCTTCACGGCGGATATCATCCGTACAAGGAACAAGTGGGGCATCTTCCATATTATTGGCCGGAAGAAAACCGAGTAATTCGCGGATACTCATTAATGTTTCTTCTTCCGTATCACACATAAAATGAGTAACACCGCTCTTGGTACTATGTGTATAAGCACCGCCCAATTCTTCTTTTCCTACTTCTTCATGGGTAACCGCCTTGACCACGTCCGGACCGGTGATAAACATATGGCTTTTTTCTTTCACCATAAAAATAAAATCGGTCAACGCAGGCGAATAGCAGGCTCCTCCGGCACAAGGTCCGAGGATCGCAGAAATCTGCGGAACCACTCCCGAGGCCATCGTATTCTGATAGAAAATGGAAGCATATCCGGCCAGACTGCTGACCCCTTCCTGAATACGGGCACCACCCGAATCATTCAGGGCAATTACCGGCGCTCCGTTTTTCAATGCCAGTTGTTGCACCTTGACGATCTTCGCGGCATTCGTTCCGCTCAATGTTCCTCCGTAAGCGGTAAAGTCATAAGCATAGACAAACACTTGGCGTCCGTCTATCTTGCCATACCCCGAAACGATCCCGTCACCCGCTATTTTGTTCTTTTCCATACCGAAATTGGTACAACGGTGAATGACAAACTTATCCAGTTCGACAAATGTACCCTTATCCAGTAACATGTCAATACGTTCACGGGCAGTCATACGTCCGGCTTCATGCTGTTTCTCTATACGTGCCATACCGCCTCCCAACGAAGCAGCCTTATCCAGTTCTTCAAACGTTTTATATAAATGTTCTTTTCCCATTTTAATCCTCTTTGTCTGTTATTATATCCAAAGTCAGAAGGACCTGGTTGCTCGTCACCGAATCCCCTTCCTTTACCTGCACATCGCGTACCGTGCAGGCCGAACTTACCTTATAATTACTCTGCATCTTCATTGCTTCGATCACTACGACAATATCGCCAGGTTCGAGACGGTCGCCTTTCTGAACAGCAACCTTCACCACCTTGCCGGGCATCGGAGAAATAATCTTATTGTCCTGCCGCTCTTCGCTATTCCTGCGCATACGCAAATATTTCACCTGCGTATCAACAATATCCACACCATAAGAGAGGAAATGGGTATTCACCGTATAGTTTTTACCACTTTCTCCGCGGATCAGTTCTGCATTATACGAAACACCGTTGTGCAAAATAGAACAGGCGCCATTTTCGGCCATTACGACATCGACTTCATAAGGGATACCGTCAATAGTCAACCGGACTTTGTTTCCATCTTTACTGACCAACGAAACATCCGCAACTCTTTTTCCAATATGTATTTCCATAAATAATAATTATTCAATAGTGCTAATGTGCCGATTATTAAATACGCAGGACTCCTTTTTGTAATCCGAATTCACGCCAGCGGCTGATCGGACGATTGTCGGAAGCCTGACCGGATCTGTTTTCCTCCAGATTGACCAGATAATCTATATAGGCAGCGATCATAGCTATATTTTCAGTCTCTGTTCCACCCTCTTCTACGGGATGTTGCAATTGTCCGGCATTTTTTTCAATAAAAGAAGTATCATACTTTCCCTGCACAAAGTCGGATGTATCCATAATCCGACGTAAGTAACCGATATTCGTTTTCAACCCGGTAATCTTATACTCATGCAATACCCGCCGCATGCGTTCGATCGCATATTGGCGCGTTGTCGCCCAAACGATCAGTTTTCCGATCATCGGGTCGTAATAAACCGGTATTTCATATCCTTCATACACATAACTGTCTACACGGACACCGATGCCGTTCGGCTCTGTCAATTGTTTAATGACACCGGGAGAAGGCATAAAACCGGCTTCTGTATCTTCTGCACAGATACGGCATTCAATGGCATGTCCGCGCTGGACGATCTCCTCCTGGCGGATATGGAGCGTTTCGTTGTTAGCCACCCGGATCTGTTCTTTTACCAGATCGACGCCTAAAACTTCCTCGGTAATCGGATGCTCCACTTGGAGACGCGTATTCATTTCCAGAAAATAAAAATTCCGATGTTTGTCCACCAAAAACTCAATGGTACCAGCACCTGAATAGTTGACAGCTTTTGCCGCAGCAACAGCCTTTTCACCCATATTTTTTCTTAACTCGGGAGTGATGAACGGAGATGGACTTTCCTCCACGATTTTCTGATTACGGCGTTGAACGGAACATTCACGTTCACAAAGATGGATTACATTCCCGTGATTGTCACCCAATACCTGAAATTCGATATGATGAGGTTCCTCCACGAATTTCTCCAGATAAACTGTGTCGTCACCAAAAGACGATAACGATTCCGAGCGGGCAGAATGATAAGCCTCCACCACATCTTCTTCTTTATAGATCAGTCGCATCCCTTTTCCTCCGCCTCCCATAGAGGCTTTCAGCATAACGGGGAAACCGATTTCCTTACATATCCGAACGGCTTCGGCAGCATCCTGCAACGGTTGTTGCGTTCCCGGAACAACCGGTACACCGGCCTCGATCATCCGCTTACGGGCTGATATCTTATCGCCCATCGCCTCCATCGTCTCAGCAGCCGGGCCAATAAAAATAATATTTTCCTCTTTACATCTGCGGGCAAAAGCCGCATTTTCCGAAAGGAAACCATAACCGGGATGAATGGCATCGGCTTTATGAATTTTCGCCGCTTGGATAATCTTTTCTATATCCAGATAACTATCTTTTGATGCGGCAGGCCCTATCAGGCAGGCCTCATCAGCATAAAGTACATGCCGTGCCGCCCGGTCGGCTTCCGAAAAAACAGCCACAGACTGTATTCCCATCTCCCGGCAGGAACGCATCACACGTACGGCGATCTCGCCACGGTTTGCAATTAATATCTTCCGTATCATATCAATGCTTTAAATGTTTATAACGGGGATTCACCTCACAGGCATAGAAATATTTCTTGATCTCATTCAAACAGGAGTTGCACAAACATCCCGGATAATGGACCTTCACATAAGCAAGCTGGAGTTCATCCAATTTCACAGGCACACAATGACAGGCGGATATATCATCTACCCGACAAACAAAAGAGCCCCCACAACGCGGACAATCTTTCTCCATAAATCTGATAAATTTAGAATAAACAATCATTTCGAACCCGTATCCTAACCCACGAGGATATGAGCCTTTAACGAACGGCAGGTCTTCTGACTGACTCCCATCCTGAAGCCTTCCCGACACATGTCAGTGGCATAAGTTATTTTCAGGATGTTATTAGAGCTTCACAGCAGCGGGACTGTCCGGGATTTACACCCGATTCCCTTTTAATCTGTATTTCCAGAATCAAAAATACAGAACCATTTCGGTGCAAAACTACAAAAATAAAAGACAAAACAATGATATAAAATAAGTTTTTTATACTTTTGCGCCCCGGTTTAGGTTTATCGCCCGTTTTTCCGCCAGCAAAAAGAAACATTCCGGAATAGAATCCGGTTCATATATAAAAAGTACGACATGAGTAGAAATGAATCTTTGCTACCCGTAGCCAAATTCATCGCAGAGTACTCCGCCCATATGATGGGATGCGGGGTACACACATCCCGGGTAGTCCGGAGTTCCAAACGAATAGGAGAAGCATATGGCGCTGATGTTAAAATCAGCATTTTTCAGAAAAATATTATTCTGACGATCTCCGACAATGATACGAAAGAAACATACAGCGAGGTGATCGATATCCCCGCTCTTCCGATAAGTTTCGAGAAGAACGCCAAACTGAGCGCTCTGAGTTGGGAAACGTATGACAAACATTTGCCGTTGGAAGAATTAAAAGATAAATATGAGGAGATTATCGCCAGCCCGCATATCGATCCGCTTTTCGTTCTGATACTGGTAGGCTTTGCCAATGCCTCTTTCTGCCGCCTGTTCGGGGGAGACATTACCTCGATGGGGATTGTCTTTTCTGCGACTATCACCGGTTTTTTCCTGAAACAACAGATGCAGATCCGGAAATTCAATCATTACATAATTTTCGTGGTATCGGCCTTTATTGCATCGCTTTGTGCCTCTACAGCGTTGATATTCGACACGACCTCGGACATTGCACTGGCAACGAGCGTCCTGTTCCTGATACCGGGCGTACCGCTGATCAATGGGGTTATCGACATTGTCGAAGGGTATATACTGACCGGTTTTGCCCGGCTGGTCAATGCGCTGATGCTGATTATCTGTATCGCGATCGGGCTTTCTTTCACATTAATGATGGTAAAAAACAATTTGATATGATAGTATTGGATATTCTTTTAGACGGACTTTTTGCAGCCATTGCAGGTATTGGTTTCGGTGCGATTTCCGACCCACCTATGCGAGCGTTTCCTTACATTGCCTTGCTGGCTGCCGTAGGCCATGCCTGCCGATTCTGCCTGATGACTTTCTTCGGGGTGGATATCGCTACCGCCTCCCTGTTCGGGGCATTGGTGATCGGATTCGGAAGTTTGTGGCTGGGAGGCAGGATTTACTGCCCGATGACAGTGCTTTATATCCCGGCTTTATTGCCGATGATCCCAGGCAAATTTGCCTACAACATGGTTTTCTCGCTGATCATGTTCCTCCAGACGATGGACGAACCGGTACAGAAAGCGAAATATATTGAAATGTTCATGTCGAACGGTTTCGTTACCTTCACCGCGATCTTCATGCTGACGGTCGGTGCGACACTGCCGATCTTCCTCCTGCCGGGTAAGGCTTTTTCATTAACACGACGCAAATAAAATCATCAGCATACGAATAACTCTATGGAAATTTTCTGGAAAACGATAGGACTCTACAATGCAGCAACCTGGGAATGGCAACTGGGAATTATCCTGATCGGGATAATATTGACCGTCCTGCTGACCCGCAACCCTCAGCCGTGGGTAAAGAACGGAATGAAAATCTATCTGATTGCCGTCTATCTGTGGATATCGGTCATCTACTACTACATCTACTGTGCCGAGCGCAGCTACAACGAAGTGATGGCCTTATTCTGGGCGATCATGGCGATACTATGGGGATGGGATGCCTTGTCAGGATACACTACTTTCGAACGTACCCGCAAATATGACTGGTTGGCGTACTTCCTGTTTGCCATGCCGTTTATCTATCCGCTGATATCGATGGTACGGGGACTGACTTTCCCGGAAATGACTTCGCCGGTCATGCCTTGTTCGGTCGTTGTTTTCACCATCGGACTCCTGTTGTTCTTCTCTAAGAATATCAACATGTTCATAGTCCTGTTTCTGACACACTGGTCGCTGATCGGCTTGTCGAAAACATATTACTTCAATATCCCGGAAGATTTCCTGCTGGCCAGTGCTTCCGTCCCGGCGTTATATCTTTTCTTCAAAGAATATTTCGCCAACAACCTGCACACCGGCTCGAAGCCGAATGCGAAATATGTAAACTTATTACTTATCCTGGTCTGCGTTGCCATTGGGATATTACTGACGACAACCATGTTTATCGAATTACTGAAAGACAAATAGCAATCCGAATAAGCAATTATAGATATTTCGTACCATCAACAGACAGGGCGATCGACCGGAATCGCCCCTGTTTTCTCTGTTTTTTTGCATAAGCAATTGATACCTTTCACATTATACATCATTATCACCAAGCAGACTTTTTGGGAAAACTTTTTATCATCAAAATCTTCAAAGTTTTCCATTTTCTCGATTTTCATATCTAATTATCAACGATTTGACATAATTTAACTCGTTAAAAGTTTTCCAAAAAGAAAACCATATAATAATTGGACATACCTTTGCAGAAGAATAAAAAGTAATACACCAATACAATTATCATGATTCAGACAGTTATCAAAAGGGATGGACGTATCGTCGGATTTAATGAGGAAAAAATAGTAACGGCGATCCGTAAAGCGATGCTGCATACGGAAAATGGAGAAGATTTGCAGTTGATCCGACAGATCACGGATCATATTTCATTCAAAGGAGAACCGCAAATGACAGTCGAAGCGATTCAGGACGCTGTCGAACTGGAATTAATGAACAGTAGCCGCAAGGATGTGGCTCAGAAATACATTGCCTACCGCAATCAGCGCAGTGTTGCCCGTAAAGCAAAAACCCGCGATATGTTCCTGGAAATCATCAATATCAAGTCGAACGACATTACCCGCGAAAATGCAAATATGAACGCAGATACCCCCGCAGGTATGATGATGAAATTTTCCAGTGAGACGACCAAACCGTTCGTTGACGATTACCTGTTGAGCGAAGAGGTAAAAGAGGCGGTTGCCAACAATTACCTGCATATTCATGATAAAGATTATTACCCGACCAAGAGCCTGACTTGCGTACAACATCCGCTGGATCGCATCCTTAAATATGGATTCTCGGCCGGACACGGTGAATCGCGCCCCGCCAAACGTATCGAAACGGCAAGTATCCTGGGATGTATCTCTTTAGAAACTGCACAAAATGAGATGCATGGCGGACAGGCGATCCCGGCTTTCGATTTTTACCTGGCACCTTATGTGCGTAACAGCTATATCGAAGAAGTCAAAAATCTGGAAGATCTGAATGGCGTAGACTATTCACACCTTTATAATAAAGAAATAGACGATTATGTAACCCGTCCGCTGGATGGCCTGGCCGGAGACAAACGACTCGTACAGCATGCTATCAATAAAACCGTCAGCCGCGTTCATCAGTCCATGGAGGCTTTCATCCACAACATGAACACGATCCATTCACGCGGTGGTAACCAGGTGGTATTCAGCTCCATCAACTACGGAACGGATACGTCTGCCGAAGGCCGCTGCATTATCCGTGAATTGCTGAAAAGCACATACCGGGGTGTCGGCAACGGCGAAACTGCCATTTTCCCGATTCAGATATGGAAAAAGAAACGGGGCGTAAGTTATCTGCCGGAAGACCGGAACTATGACCTGTATGAACTGGCCTGCAAAGTGACAGCCCGCCGCTTCTTCCCGAATTTCCTGAACCTGGATGCCACATTCAATCAGCATGAAGACTGGAGAGCCGACGATCCCGAACGTTACAAATACGAAGTGGCAACCATGGGATGCCGTACCCGCGTATTCGAAAACCGTTTCGGACCGAAAACATCTATCGGACGCGGCAACCTGTCGTTCTCGACGATCAACATCGTACGTCTGGCAATCGAATGCATGGATATTAAAAATAAGGAAGAGCGGATTGCCCGTTTCTTCGCAAAACTGGATGAAATGCTGGAAACCACGGCCCTTCAACTTCATGAACGTATGGAATTTCAGAAAACGGCTTATGCCAAACAGTTCCCACTGCTGATGTCCTCTTTATGGCTGGGCAGCGAGAAACTGAAACCGACCGATACAATTGCCCCGGTCATCAACCAGGGCACACTAGGAATCGGATTCATCGGACTGGCAGAATGCCTGGTTGCCCTGACCGGCAAACATCACGGCGAAGATGCAGCCTCACAGGAACTGGGATTACGGATCGTGACTTATATGCGCGACCGTGTAAACCAGTTCTCGGAACGTTATCAGCATAATTACAGTGTACTGGCAACTCCGGCAGAAGGACTTTCCGGTAAGTTTACCGCTAGAGACCGCAAAAAATTCGGACCGTTACCCGGTATTACCGACCGCGATTATTACACGAATTCCAACCATGTCCCGGTATATTACAAATGTAGCGCCCGCCATAAAGCAGAAGTAGAAGCCCCTTACCACGCACTGACAGGCGGCGGCCATATCTTCTATGTGGAAATAGACGGCGACGCCACCCACAACCCGGAAGTGATCATGAAGGTGGTCGACATGATGGATAAATACAATATCGGCTACGGCTCGGTAAACCATAACCGCAACCGCTGTCTGGATTGTGGCTACGAAAACGCAGCAAACCATCTGGACGAATGCCCCAAATGCGGCAGCAAACATCTGGACAAGCTACAACGCATCACCGGCTATCTGGTAGGTACAACCGATCGCTGGAACAATGCCAAGTTAGCGGAGTTGAATGACAGAATTATTCATAATTAGAAAAATACGATGTTATCGATTATTGATATTATAGAAGATACGACTGTAGACGGTCCGGGATTCCGGACCGCTATCTACGCTGCCGGCTGCCCAAACCAGTGTCCGGGTTGCCATAACCCTGAATCGTGGGATATCAATAAGGGCCGACCTGTTCCTACTGAAGAGATACTGGAAAAGGTTCTCGCAGATGATTTTGCAGATGTAACTTTCAGCGGGGGCGACCCGATGTTTCAGCCGGAAGAATTCACCAAGCTGGCACGAGCCATCAAAGAAAAAAGCCGGAAAAACATCTGGTGTTACACCGGATATAAATTTGAGAAACTGCTGGAAAACCCGAAACAGGCCGCACTGCTTCAATATGTAGACGTTCTGGTAGACGGCAAATTCAAACAAGCCCTCCATGACGAAAGCCTCCTGTTCCGAGGCAGTAGTAACCAGCGATTGATCGATGTCAAAAAATCACTGAAAGAAAATAAAGTCGTTTTCTATAATTATAACCCGTTTATATAAAAAGCAAAACGACAAAAGAATAAGATATATACAAACATTATGACAGATAACAACCTTAAATGAGAACAGACTTATTTTTCATTTAGTCATTCCAGAAAGGCTCACTACACATTTATTAACACATAGACTATCCAATAGCTACTTTTTATCTCGTTTTAAACGAAGTTCGAATTTGTTTAAAACAAAATTTAATTCGTTTAAAACGAGATAAAATTTTGTTGTAGTAGAAATTGCGCCTTTTTTAGACTAAAAATTTGTTAATTAAGACATCCGCAATACGACTATCAGTACTATTAAAAGAGAAAATTACATGTTTTTAGGCAGCTTTTATTTCCAGAACAACCAAAAATCAGCATCTGCAGCGAATAGCAATATATCAACATAACAACAGAAAACATAACAGATCAGCTATAGTTCATAAACAATATGCAACATTCTGCTAAAGTTATCACAACAATCAAGACACAACGAGCAGAAGAAACCTCACGAGAGGCTCATAAAAACAAACCAACATTCCCACCAGCCCGTACAAACCATCCACCCCACACACAAATATCATTTTGATAATCAATTAATTTCCCTGTGACTTTTCTGACAGAAAGATTTTTTAATGAATAAATATTATTTGTATTCAAAAATACTTTACTACTTTTGCAGCGGATTAAGGTGAATCACAATGCATTCTGCAAGTGATGAGAGGGAATCCGGTGAAAGTCCGGAACAATGCCCGTTGCTGTAATCCCGTTCCGGTGACTGCCGGAAATGCTTGCAACTCCATGCCACTGAATAATTGAAAATGGAGAATTGAAAATTGAAAATTACAGACTAACTAATTTTCAATTTTTAATTTTCAATTTTCAATTAATTTGGGAAGGCTTTGCAAAGCCGGGAAAGTCAGAAAACCTGCCTGATCAATTGTATTCATGCTTTCGGGATAAAAAGCAGGGATTAACAAGGCGGAATTTCAAAACAAATTCTTCCAACTTATTTGCTTACTTATATGAGACTGAAAGGTATTGCTATGTCTTTACTTTCGGTGTGTGTGCTTACACCTGCAACAACATTTGCAGAAACACTGGCTACTGATACACCGGATAAAGAACAGGTACAAACCGGCATTTGTGTGTTGACCGGCAAAATCATTGACTCCGAAACAGGAGAAGGTATACCTATGGCTACAATCAATGTTCCGGGAACATTGATTGGCACCGTCTGTGACGCAGACGGTCGTTTCCGGCTGGAACTAATCGAAGGCAAAAGTTATAATTTATTGGTCCGTTCCACCGGATACATGGAACAACGCATCAAAATCGATGCCAACGGAGCCGCCAAACAGATGAATATCCAAATGAATGCAGGGATATTCGACCTAAACGAGGTGGTCGTTACCGGGACGCGCACAGAAAAACTCATCAAAAACTCTCCCGTACTGACCAAACTGATCCCGGCCTCACAACTGCAACGCAATGATTTTGAAAACATCATGGACGCGTTGGAGTTTACAATTCCCGGATTACAGTTCAATAGTGACCCGCGCGGCGACAATATTCGCATCCAGGGACTTGAGAACAAATATATACTCATACTGGTAGATGGCGAGCGCCTGTCCAATACACCCGGCGGTCCGATTGATTTCGAGCGGCTGAGTACATCCAATATCAAACAGATAGAAGTTGTAAAAGGCGCAGCCTCAGCATTGTATGGTTCCAGTGCAATCGGTATGATCATTAATATCATCACGAAAACACCCGAACGTCCAGCAGAAGGATGGGCCAAAGTACGCTATTCACGCTACAATGAGCTTCTGATGGATGCAGCCTTTGGTACCAAATACAAGAATTTTACATCGCAGACATTATTCAACCGGAACTCGACAGACGGGTATGACCTGACTCCCGATTCACCGGGAAACTATACCCAGAACCCGTCGGCCAATATGACAATATCCGAAAAACTGGGATGGGAATATAATCACACGAAGATAAACGCATCGGCCGATTTCTTCCTTAATGAAGAAAAAAATCCGAAATTAAGCGATGAAGTAACCCATTACAAGAGTTTCAACAAAACATTCCGTGCCGGTATAGAGCAGCAATTGGGAGAAAAAAATCTGTTGAAAGGGGTTTACTACGGAGACTTTTACATTCGTCGTACAGTTTTTGAAAAGCTGGATTCAATTGGTAAAAATGCCACATCCAATGTACAGACTCTGCGTCTGACGGATATTTATACCCCACTCGATAATCTGCAGGGAATAGGCGGCATTGAGTTCAATTGGAATAAAGATTATAATGTCAAACAATACGGTGAAAATCTGAAAACCCGCAAGGTAAACGATATCAATGGATTTGTACAACTGGATTGGAAAGTAATCCCGGAACTCGATATTATCGGCGGTTTCCGTTACACGCATCATTCTGTTTTCGGAGATGCCTACACACCGAAAGTCAACGTCATGTATTCACCCGGAAATCTCCGTTTACGTGCCGGTTACAGTAAAGGATTCAAGGCTCCGGATGCAACCGAATTATTTTCTGATTTTCAGATGGGATCGGTATCCCACAATATAGGAAACCCGGATTTAAAAGCCGAACATTCCAACTATTATTCTTTTTCTGCCGAATACACATTCAGCAAATTGAATATAAGCGGAGAAATCTATCAGAATGACATTAAAGACAAGATACAGTCGTATAACGTTATTGTCGATCTGCCCGGCGGAGGCCAGGAAGCACAACTGCGATACAGAAATGTAGATAACGCCCGTATCCGGGGTGCCGAAATCTCCCTCACTTATAAACCGTTCCAATGGGTAAATCTGCAAGGGACTTATGACTTTACAGATGCTCAGGATAAAGCGACCGGATTGCAATTAACCGGAAACACCAAACATGCACTCAGCTGTAATGCCATGTTTATGTTCGATTTGTTCAAACGGGAAACGACGGTTTCTGTTGCCGGAAGATGGACTTCAAAGAAAATCAATTTCCGCGAAAAGACTATAACAGATCCCGAAACCGGAGAAACCACCCAGCAAATGGTTGACAGTCCGCAGGATGCCTACAGTTTGTGGAAACTGACCGTACAATACAGTATCTGGAAACACAAATATATGAACTTGCTGTTAACGGCTGGCGTACAAAATATTTTCAATTACACCGATCCGGTCAACTTTACGACTTACGATTCGGGACGTCGTGTTTTCGGCTCCGTTATTTTCAAATTCTAATATGCGATTATGAACATTATAAATTTTAATCATTTTATGAAAACGAGTAATTTTAAATTTTCAGTATCCGGTCTAAAACAGATCATGGTACTTGTTACATTGTGTTTGCTTTCTTCCGGATTCATTGCTTGTAGTGACGATGAGAAAGAGGAACCGGAAGTTCCGGCAGAGGCTAAATCTTTCACGGTTCATGCAACCAGTACCAATCCTGATGATTGGTGTTATTTTTCTTTTGAAAAAGGAGACAGTGTAGTAATAGACAAAGCAAATGCTGCTAAAGACCAAACCTGGGATATCGCATTCCAACGTTTTTATGTACGCACCAACAGCGGTACTTCCGGCAACGGACAAGGAGGAGCATTGGACACAAAACAAACAACATTCGATGCTGTAACTACAGTTCCGACAAGCGGTTTCATTGCTGACTCAAAAGAAAAAATGATGTTGATTATGAGCAAATTTGAGGAACACTCACTCAACACGGCTTATATGCTTTTTATAGCCTGTTGTTATCACCCACCAAGATTGCGTTGGTGAATTTCCCCTCCTACCAGGTATCCAACATCGCGATGGCCAACGACAGCCGCTTGATAAAAGTGATAGAAGTCAAGGCCGAAGATGCGTCATCGCTCAAAAGCTACGATGCCATCCTCCTTTTCGGACCGGGATTGCGCCTGACGGAAGAACAGACAGAAAATATCGAGACCGCCGGAAAGAAAGGAACTGCCGTATACACCTTTGTCTTCTCCTCCGGCTCCATCAACAACCACCATGTAGATAGTTTACAGGAACAGCAACTGGATATTTATTATAACAACCGAAGCCGTAAGAACTACCGGAACATGCTGCATTATATCCGCAGCACGTTCGACAGCCGGAAACTTTTCCAGACAAAAGCCGGGGAACCGTTATTGATTCCTTCCGACATTTTTTTCCACCTGGAAGACGGTGTGTTCTTCCGGACAGCCAACGAACTGACCAACCACCTTCGCGAAAAGAAACTATATAAAGAGAATGCCCCGCGTATCGCCTTCGTTTCAGGTATGACCTCACCGCTGGAAGGCAACCGGAGTTATATCGACAGTCTGATCACCCGACTGACGGATGCAGGTTTCAATGTCTATCCGATTGCCTCTGCTGCCCGACGCCAGGAACTGATGGAAAGTGTACATCCGGATGCCGTCGTTTACCTGCCAATGGGACGGCTGGGCGGTGACAAGACTGTAGAGTGGCTGACAGAAAACAATATCCCGCTCTTCTGTCCGCTTTCCATCATGCTGAGTCGCGACGAATGGCTGAGTGATGACAAGAACAAAGGCGTAACCGGCGGTTATCTGACTGCACGCATCGTTCTTCCCGAAATAGACGGAGGCATCGATCCGCTCGTTATCTCTACACAGAACCAGCATCCAAACGGCTATTTTATGTTTGATGCGGAAAGTGAACGCCTGGATAACTTTACACGAAATGTAAAAAACTACCTGCAACTGCGCAATAAACCCAATAAAGAGAAACGCCTGGCAATCTGTTATTTCAAAGCAGCCGGACAAGCATCACTCGTAGCCGCCGGGCTGGAAGTAGCTCCCTCTCTTTACGAATTGCTGAAACGGCTGAAACAGGAAGGCTACCAGGTAGACGGACTGCCCGACACCTTCAACAGTTTCAACCAATTGCTAAAGAAACAGGGGGCCGTATTGGGAGCTTATGCCAAAGGGGCACAGGACGATTTCATGAAAAACGGGAATCCGTTATGGGTTAGTAAAAGTACATATGAACAGTGGGCAAGCCAGACGCTCGTCCCTGAAAAATATAAGGAGGTTGTCGACAAATATGGCGAAGCACCGGGCGATTACCTGAGTACGACACGGGACGGAGAACCTTCGCTGGCTATCGCACGCCTGCAATTCGGAAATGTCGTATTATTTCCTCAACTACATGCTGCCGAAGGGGATGACGAGTTCCAAATCGTACATGGAGCAAGCGTAGCACCGCCACATGCTTATCTGGCTCCTTATCTTTGGGTGCAAAATGAATTCAAAGCTGATGCCCTGATCCATTTCGGGACACACGGTAGTTTGGAGTTCACCCCAGGCAAACAGGCAGGATTATCCAATAGGGACTGGCCGGATTGCCTGATAGGCAGCCTGCCTCATTTCTACTATTACAGTATTGCCAATGTAGGTGAAGCGATCATCGCCAAACGGCGTACGCATGCCGTCATGCTATCGCATCTTACGCCTCCGTTCATGGGAAGTCGTACACGGGGACGTTTCTCCGGCTTGTTCAGCGACATCGATGCCTGGTATCAGGCACCGGAGAGCAAACAGCAGGAGATTGGTCTGAAAATAAAAGCCTCCGTATTAAAACTGGGATTACAAAGGGACTTACAACTCGACAGCATCGCCAATAAGCCCTATACGGCAGAAGAGATAGAACGTATCGAAAACTTCGCCGAAGAAATTGCCAATGAGAAGATGACCGGGCGACTTTATACACTCGGACAGACTTACACCCCGGAAGATATCGAATCGACCGTGATAGCCATGTCGGCTGACCCGTTGGCATACAGCCTGGCACGCCTGGATGCTCTGAACGGAAAGATCACCCGCAAACAACTGGAAAACAACACCTATATTTCCCGTCGCTATCTCACTCCGGTCAAAAGTAAGCTGAAACAGCTGCTCGCTTCGCCGGTACAAAATCCGGAACGGCTGATGCAGGATTTTGCCTCACTGAGCCGCGCCGACCTGATGAAGGCACGTGCTACTGATATGGCCGTCAATCCCCGCCAGTTATCCATGAGTGAAATGATGGCAATGGCCGCCGGCGACGAGAATGACAATTCCGGTAAAAGCGACGAAAGCGGAGGCATGAAAATGCCGGCTGGCATTCCTAAAGTAGGTAAAATGCCGGACTGGGTAAAAAAACGAATCGAAGCCCGTAAACAGGCAAAAAAAGAAGGAAAAAAAGCCGTTCTGCCGGAAGTACCGCAGGAAGAGAAAGACTTTTCTTTCGCCGTTCTGGAAATCGAACGTACACTGAAAAACGTACTCAGTTACAAACAATTACTCGAATCATCCCCGGAATCGGAACTACAAGGTTTCTTGCATGCCCTGAACGGAGGCTATATCGCCCCCAGTCCCGGTGGTGATGTGGTTCTCTCGCCCAACACCCTGCCAACCGGACGGAACATGTACTCCATCAATGCCGAAGCAACACCCGGCACACGTGCCTGGGACAACGGAAAAGCATTGGCTGAAGCTACTTTGCACACTTATTTCAAGAAACACGAAGACTGGCCTCGAAAGGTCAGCTATACTTTCTGGGCCGGCGAATTTATCGAGACCGAAGGCGCCACCCTGGCACAAGCCCTCTATATGCTGGGAGTAGAGCCGGTACGTGACGGCATGGGGCGTGTTACCGATATCCGCCTGATTCCTTCTGAGGAATTAAAACGTCCGCGTATCGACATTGTCGTCCAGACTTCCGGACAACTCCGCGACCTGGCCGCCTCCCGTCTGGCAATGTTGAGTAAGGCGGTAGCCATGGCCGCTAAATCGGAGGGGGACCAATATGGCAACTATGTAGCTGAAGGCACCGTCGAATCGGAAAAACGACTGGTTGAAAAAGGCATATCCCCCAAAGAGGCCCGCGAACTGTCGACGATGCGCATATTCGGTGCCGTAAACGGCGGCTACGGAACCGGTATCACCGGACTCGTAGAAAAAGGGGATGCTTGGGAAAAAGAGTCGCAGATTGCAGACACTTATCTGAACAATATGGGAGCCATTTACGGTGATCCTGATAAATGGGGAGAAGTCGTCAAAGACCTGTTCGAAGTTGCCCTGCAAAACACCGATGTTGTGATGCAACCACGTCAGAGCAACACCTGGGGGGCTTTAAGCCTGGACCATATGTATGAATTTATGGGAGGATTGAATCTCTCCGTACGTAATGTCACCGGCAAAGACCCGGAGGCTTATCTGTCCGATTACCGCAACCGCCATAATATCCGCCTGCAAAACCTGCGGGAAGCAATCGGAGTAGAAAGTCGTACAACCCTGCTTAACCCGGAATACATCAAAGAAAAGATGAAAGGCGGAGCGACAACGGCTGAGAATTTCTCCAAGACATTCCGCAACACCTATGGCTGGAATGTAATGAAACCTTCCACCATCGACAATGAATTGTGGGATGACCTGTATAAGATGTATGTCCTCGACGAGCAACAACTGGGAATACATAACTTCTTCCGGAAAGAAAGTCCAGCCGCCCTCGAAGAAATGACTGCCGTCATGCTCGAAACCGCCCGCAAAGGATACTGGAAGGCGACAAACGAACAATTGCAGCAAATAGCCGAACTGCATACGAACCTGGTCAACGAATTCAAACCGGCCTGCACAGGATTTGTCTGCGACAATGACAAACTGAAAGAGTTTATCGCCTCCCATACCTCCACAGAACAAGCCCGCACATATCAGCGGAATATCACTGCAATAAAAGAGGCTTTGGTAGAAACCGGACAACAAGTCGTTCTGAAAAAAGACCAACTGACACAACAGCCTCAAACGGAGAGCCAGACATTGGATGGTATATTAATCGGCGTTACGGTTATAGCCTTATTCGTCATGTTGGTATTTATCCTGAAACGGAGAAAAAAGTAACGGATGGAGTATGTTATAGGCATATTACTCGGATTCATCACCCTGAACTTCCTGTTGAAAATAGGTTTCTATGAATCGTTCTACGGGATACTCGCTGCCGGTCTGGGGTGCAGCCTTTTTGTCCTGGCAATCTGGCCCTGGGCTACGGAACAGTCGAAAACACAGATAGCCGACTTTCTGGCCTCTCCGGAACGAATGCAGGATGCGGCTGTTATGATAACACTGGAATCAACGGTTATGATTGCTTTCTGTTTCGATTGTTTCGCCGGTTTACGGCAGCATGATACGTTTTTCAAACGTAACCTGACCCGTCTGCTTACCTATTATCCGGGAATACTTATCTCTGTGGTACTGGCCTATACACTCACCCAGACAATCTTTGCTTTTCCGGGAACAGACTTCCGCACTGTGGCGTGGTGCTTTGCTACAGTCACAGGGGTAGGCGTGATTGGTTGCGGTTGGTTCCTGAAAAAATTTCTGGGCGACAACAGCCTGCGATTGGAATTGCTATTTATTACGAACCTTTTTATCATTCTGCTGGGAATTATCGCCACCTAGAATGGAAATTAATAAAAAACACACGGATATGACATCTATCTCAAATGCTTTATTCTGGATATCGAATGGATTACTGGTGCCTGTAGTGGTACTGTTACTACTATTTTTCATTCGTGCCATCCTAATGGCCGGAGGTTTTTTCGAAGAATTCTGGCAGAAAACACGTTTGCAGCAGCAAATAAACAATATGCTTGAAGAAATGACACCCGGCAATGCAGAAGAACTTTGCCGTCAATTGCCCGAAAACAAAAACATTCCGTTGCTGCGTTGCCTGCAAAAGCTCTACAGCCACAAGGAAAATAGCCCTTACTGCGAACGCCTGCTAGCCAATTACGAAGTAGAAGCGGAAAAAGAGCTGGGACGCTCGCGTAGCTTTATCAAATTAGGCCCTATGCTGGGACTTATGGGGACACTGATTCCGATGGGACCGGCGCTGGTCGGACTTTCTACCGGCGATATTGCATCTATGGCTTACAATATGCAGGTCGCGTTTGCCACCACCGTAGTCGGCATGGTTATTGCCGCAATCGGTGTAGTTACCCTGCAAATAAAACAGCGATGGTATGCACGTGATATGAACGATTTGGAATATATCTATAAAAACCTGCATCATGGCACAGCGAAATAGGTTACTTCATTCGGACGGAGATTCCGACCCGATGGGCGTGGTTGCCAATCTTTTCGATGTAGCCATGGTATTTGCCGTAGCCCTGATGGTAGCGCTTGTCACCCGTTTCAATATGACGGAACTTTTCTCCAAAGAAGACTTTTCATTAGTTAAGAATCCGGGGAAAGAAAACATGGAGATAATCACTAAGAAGGGAGAATCCATCCAACGGTATACCCCTTCCGAAAACCAGGAATCGGAAGGGAAGAAAGGCCGCAAAGTCGGCATCGCTTACGAACTGGAAAACGGGGAGATTATTTATGTCCCGGAATAATGTTCTTTCTAGTCTTTTGCATATTGCCGTTTGAATGCCAACGGTGAAATATCCCGGTGCTTTTTGAAGAACTTTCCGAACGAAGACTGGTCGGAAAAGTTCAGCATATCTGCAACCTGTTGGATTGTAAGGTCCGGATTACGTAACAAAATCTCGGATTCACGTATCAGCGCCTCGCTAATCCATTGGTTGACTGTTTTTCCACTAAAACTTTTCATAATGCGTGAAAGATATTCGGGAGTAATACATAATTCGCCGGCATAGAAAGAGACGGAATGTTCCGTACGGCAATGTTTGTTCAGCAACTGGATGAACAGGAACAACAGCAAATCGCGGCTGGGAGGATTCGGACTGACATTTCCGCGGTTAGCCTGATAAACGATATTATTCATTTCCAGCAGAAAACCGCGAAGTTCATTCATGATAATATCCCGTTGCCAGGCATGTTCCGTACGTTCGATATTCCGTTCGATACGGTGCAGGCACTTTTCCAGCAAGACGCCTTCTTCCTCATTCAGTTTCTGTATCGGGCGGCTATGCCGGGAAGCGATATAGGCAGCGGGCATACGGCGGCTGTTCAGCATAATCTCCGAAAACAGGTTTCGCTCGATAATCAGGTGGTATCCCCTGAAATCAGGAGAAATACGGAAGTCCTTTACCGAATGCATATCCATAATATCCAACAGCAGGTTATCCGACAAATGATAGGTAAAATCATCTATCGTAATATCAATCTCTCCCTGCCGGACCAGAAAAATAGAAAATGCATCCAACCGGATGGAAGCCCCTTCCTTGAATCCCGGATTCTTATGGTCGCCGCCACTAAATTCTACAATAATCAATTTATCTTGATAGGACTTGGAATTCATACCAAAAGAAAGCAAGTCCTCAATAGTTAACTGCAAAACGGATTGTTCCATGAATAATTTTCTATGAACGGCAAAGATAAGAAATATATCTGAAAGCAATCCTTATCATTTTGCGGACGTCCGCAAAATGATAAGTCCTACTTCTAGCATTGAAAAACAGGGGAATATAAAATAAAAATATATCACGAATCCTATCTTTATCAGATACTAATTCTTATATTTGCAGAAATCATAATAAAAACTGTAACTATGAAAACAGAAGAAATCAAAGAGTTATTCACACGATTCGAAAGTATTGTCTGTGATTATAACGGAGTCGAATGTTGGAGTGCACGAGAATTGCAAAAATTACTAGGTTACACTAAATGGGAGAAATTCATAAATGTAATTGACAAAGCAGAAGAAGCGTGTAAAAATGCAGGAGAAATTATAGAGTATCATTTTCCCCACGTGGGGAAAATGATAAATCTAGGAAAAGGTGCTGAAAGAGAGATAGATAACATCCTCCTTACGCGCTATGCCTGCTATTTGATCGCCCAAAACGGAGATCCCCGAAAACCCGAAATCGCTTTTGCCCAAAACTATTTTGCCGTTCAAACTCGCCGTGCAGAGCTTGTAGAACAGCGCTTATTAGACTTCGAACGCATCAACGCCCGCACCAAATTAGCAGAAACAGAGAAGTTACTTTCCGGTGTTTTATACGAAAGAGGTATCGACAGTAAAGGCTTTGCCACAATACGCTCAAAGGGAGACAAAGCTCTGTTCCGCATCGATACTAAACTGTTAAAACGCAAGTTAGGTGTACCGGACAGTCGCCCACTTGCCGATTTCCTGCCAACAATCAGCATAAAAGCAAAGGACTTTGCCGCGGAAATGACATCTGTGAATGTACAGCAAAAAGATTTGTACGGACAAACCCCTATCGAAAACGAACACGTAGATAATAATCTGGCAGTAAGAGATATGCTGATTAACAGAGGTATCTTTCCCGAACAGTTCCCAGCCGGAGAAGATATAAAAAAGGTAGAAAAGCGCCTGAAAGGAGACGCCAAGAAGCTAAACGACTCCAAGAAGAAAAAAAAATAACACAGTAAAGAGTATGTTATAACGAAACCATTTTGCTGACGTCAGCAAAATGGTTTCGTGTGATATCCCCTGTTCAATTTTGGAACAACAATATTCAATTTTCAACCACACTTCATTTGAGAAAAAGTCGGACATTTGCACCGGTTATTAGTTAA
Source organism: Parabacteroides caecihominis (assembly GCF_023656785.1). NCBI lineage: Bacteria > Pseudomonadati > Bacteroidota > Bacteroidia > Bacteroidales > Tannerellaceae > Parabacteroides > Parabacteroides caecihominis. Next base: position 153,504 of record NZ_JAMOKS010000011.1, on the reverse strand, counting down.
GGCAGTAAATATCAAAGAGTAACAAACTATTCTCACTTGAATATCACCCTATTGATGTTTTTTATTTTGGAACAATCCGGCTGCCGGGATTATAAATAAAATAAGTACGTAGAAATGAAGAAAAATTTAATTACCAGATGCCTGGGTGGCATCGGGGTAGGGTTCTTATGCCTTGTTGCCAGCTCATGTAAAGAACAGCCGGCCATGATGGTGAACAATGAGTACAAAGTACTAAAAGTGTCTACAACCGACAAAACCCTGAGCAGTCTCTATTCTGCCACTATCCGCGGACGTCAGGACATCGACATCTATCCGCAGGTTTCAGGTTTTATCACTCAATTATGTGTGGAAGAAGGACAGGCTGTACGCAAAGGACAGTTATTGTTTGTAATCGACCAGGTGCCTTATCAGGCGGCTTTGCAGACAGCCCAAGCCAATGTGGAAGCAGCAGAAGCAGCGTTAAGCACTGCAAAACTGACGTTAGACAGCAAAAAAGAATTACATGCACAAAATGTAGTCTCCGCTTTCGACCTACAGACTGCCGAAAACTCCTGGCTAAGTGCCAAGGCCCAACTGGCACAGATGAAAGCCCTGGAACTGAATGCCCGCAATAACCTTTCCTATACAGAGGTGAAAAGTCCGTCGAACGGAGTTGTCGGAACACTCCCCTACCGCGTCGGAGCACTGGTCAGCGCCAGTCTGCCTAAGCCGTTGACCACGGTTTCGGACAATTCGGACATGTATGTCTACTTCTCCCTGACGGAAAACCAACTGCTGGGACTTACCCGCCAGTACGGCTCCAAACAGAAAGCGCTGGAAATGATGCCGGAAGTGGAATTACAACTGAACGACAAATCCGTTTACCCCGTAAAAGGAAAAGTGGAGACTATCAGCGGTGTGATTGACCGTAGCACGGGAACCGTAAGCCTGCGTGCTGTGTTCCCGAATGAAGACGGCATACTTTACAGCGGCAACTCCGGTAACATCATCCTGTCTACCGAAAAATCCGGCAGTATCGTAATTCCGCAGACAGCGACTTTCGAGATACAGGACAAAGTATATGTCTATAAGGTGGTAGACGGCAAAGCAACTTCTGCCCAGGTAAATGTCACCCGTGTAAACGGCGGACAGGAATATATCGTGAACGATGGTTTGAAGCCGGGTGACGTGATTGTTGCCGAAGGCGTAGGTTTGCTGCGTGAAGGAACCCCGATTCAGGTTAAACAATAATTGAAAGAAGGAATATGAAATTAAGAACCTTTATAGAACGCCCGGTACTATCAGCCGTTATCTCTATCGTGATAGTATTCATGGGTATCATCGGATTGACGAGCCTGCCCGTCGAACAATATCCCGATATCGCACCGCCTACCGTCATGGTAAGCACCACTTATTTCGGAGCCAGCGCCGAAACACTTCAGAAAAGTGTTATCGCCCCGTTGGAGGAAGCCATCAACGGCGTTGAAGATATGACCTATATGACCTCTACTGCGACTAATGCCGGTACCGTCTCCATCATGGTCTATTTTAAGCAAGGTACTGATCCGGACATGGCCGCTGTGAATGTGCAGAACCGTGTGTCGAAAGCCAGCGGTCAGCTTCCCGCAGAAGTGAACCAGGTCGGTGTAACGACAACGAAGCGGCAAACCAGTATGTTACAGATATTTTCCATCTACAGTCCAGATGACTCATATGATGAGAACTTCCTTTCAAACTACCTGAGCATCAACCTTAAACCGGAAATCCTCCGTATTTCGGGTGTAGGAGAGTTGATGGTAATGGGAGGCGACTATAGCATGCGTGTCTGGATGAAACCGGACGTAATGGCACAATACAATCTGATCCCGGCCGATGTTACAGCCGTCCTGGCCGAACAGAATATCGAGTCGGCTACCGGTTCGTTCGGTGAAAACTCTAAAGAGGCTTACCAGTACACGATGAAGTACAAAGGACGTCTGATACAACCGGAAGAGTTCGGAGATATCGTGATCCGCTCATCGGAGGACGGCGAAGTGTTGAAACTGAAAGATATAGCCGAAATAGAACTCGGTCGCGAAAGCTACGCATATATCGGTGAGACATCAGGACATACCGGTATCTCCTGTATGATCTTCCAGACAGCCGGTTCGAATGCAACCGAGGTAAACAATAATATCGACGCCTTTCTGAACGAAGCGCGTAAGGACCTGCCCAAAGGGGTAGAGATCGTACAGATGATGAGTTCGAACGACTTCCTCTACGCTTCTATCAATGAAGTGGTGAAGACGCTGATCGAAGCGATTATCCTGGTTATCCTTGTTGTATACATATTTTTGCAGGATATCCGTTCGACGTTGATCCCGCTGGTAGGTATCATCGTGTCGCTGGTCGGTACGTTTGCCTTCATGTCGATTGCCGGATTCAGTATCAACCTGATTACACTGTTTGCACTCGTGCTGGTGATCGGTACGGTGGTGGACGACGCCATTGTCGTCGTCGAGGCGGTGCAGGCCCGATTCGACGTCGGGTATAAATCATCGTACATGGCAAGTATGGATGCCATGAACGGTATCAGCACCGCCATTATTTCTTCTTCACTGGTATTTATGGCTGTATTTATTCCGGTATCGTTCATGAGCGGTACTTCGGGTACGTTTTACACCCAGTTCGGTCTGACGATGGCGGTTGCCGTAGGTATTTCGGCTATCAACGCATTGACGCTGAGTCCTGCTTTGTGCGCCCTGATCCTGAAACCGTATATCAATGAAGACGGTACGCAGAAAGAAAACTTTGCCGCCCGTTTCCGTAGAGCGTTCAACACGGCTTTCGATGCAATCATCACCAAATATAAAAAAGGTGTATTGTTCTTTATCAAACGGAAATGGCTTACATGGTCGTTACTGGCTTGTTCGATTGTCGTACTCGTTTTACTGATGAAGACGACTAAAACCAGTCTGGTACCTGACGAAGACCAGGGAGTACTGTTTGTCAATGTAACCACCGCAGCCGGCAACTCACTGGCTACAACCGATATCATCATGACGGATATCGAACAACGTATCAAAGATATTCCGCAGATAAAGGAATATAATAAGGTTTCCGGCTACGGACTGATCTCGGGACAGGGTAATTCGTTCGGTATGTTTATTCTGAAACTGAAACCGTGGGACGAACGTACCGCCAAAGAAGATCATGTACAATCTGTCATCGGACAGGTGTACGGACGGACTGCCGATATAAAAGATGCCAGTATCTTCGCCATGGCTCCGGGTATGATCCCGGGTTACGGTATGGGTAACGCATTGGAAATGTACATGCAGGACAAAAAGGGAGGCGATCTCACCGAGTTCTTCAATACCACCCAGCAATATCTGGCCGCCCTGCGCGAACGTCCGGAGATTGCGGCTGCTTATTCGACCTTCGCTATCAACTATCCGCAATGGGAGGTGACAGTAGACGCGGCGAAATGTAAACGTGCCGGCATTACACCGGATGCTGTTCTAAGTACCCTCTCGGGTTACTATGGCGGACAGTACGTTTCCAACTTCAACCGTTTCTCGAAGGTATATAAGGTCATGATTCAGGCTTCGCCGATCTACCGTCTGGACGACTCTTCGCTGGACAACACGTTTGTCCGTATGGCAAACGGTGAAATGTCCCCGTTGAGCCAGTTCGTAACGCTGACAAAAGTATACGGTGCAGAGTCGCTGAGCCGTTTCAATATGTACAACTCTATCAATGTGAATGCCATGCCTGCGGCAGGATATAGCTCCGGTGATGCGATCAATGCAGTAAAAGAAGTGGCATCAACCGCTCTTCCGAAAGGATATGGTTACGACTTTGCCGGTATCACCCGTGAGGAAAATCAACAGAGCGATACGACAACGGTAATCTTTATCATCTGTATCCTGATGATCTACCTGATCCTGAGTGCGCTTTACGAGAGTTTCCTAATCCCGTTTGCCGTGATCCTTTCAGTACCATTCGGCCTGATGGGTAGCTTCCTGTTTGCAAGAATGATGGGGTTGGAGAATAACATTTACCTGCAAACCGGTTTAATCATGTTGATCGGGTTATTGGCAAAGACGGCGATCTTATTAACCGAATATGCAACCGAACGCCGTGCAGCCGGTATGAGCCTGACTTCGGCCGCCCTGTCTGCCGCCAAAGTTCGTCTGCGTCCGATTCTGATGACGGCATTGACGATGGTATTCGGTCTGCTCCCGCTGGTTGTAGCGACCGGTGTAGGTGCAAACGGTAACAGTTCGTTGGGAACGGGTGCCGTCGGCGGTATGCTGATCGGAACGCTCGCCCTGCTGTTCGTCGTTCCTTCGCTGTTCATTGTATTCCAGTATCTGCAGGAAAAAGTACGCCCGATACAGTTCGAGCCGACACACGACTGGCAGATTCAGGAAGAAGTAGAAGAAGTAACTGCCGAGCGGAAAGAATATCTCGATAGTAAAAAGAAAGAAAAATAAGCAGATGAAAAATAATATCATTCTATTATCTGTCGCCACCCTCTCGCTACTGAGCGGGTGCGGCATCTACAAATCCTACCAACCGGAAACCTCCGTCCCTGACAACCTGTTCAGGGAGGAGGCGCCGGCTACGGATACGACAAGCATCGGCAATCTCGACTGGCGGGAACTTTTCACAGACCCTCAGTTGCAGGCACTGATTGAAAAAGGGTTGGAAAACAACACCGACTTCCGCACCGCCCACCTGCGGGTACAGGAGGCCGAAGCCGCCCTGATGACGTCGCGCCTGGCTTACCTGCCGGCTCTTAACCTGACTCCGCAGGGTACCATCAGCAGTTTCGACGGTTCGAAAGCCGCCAAAAGTTATCAGCTGGCGGCCTCAGCAAGTTGGGAAATAGATATATTCGGGAGACTGACAAACGCCAAAAGAAGTGCGCAGGCAGCTCTCGAACAAACCAAATCATACAAACAGGCCGTCCGGACACAGCTAATAGCCACTATAGCCAACTCCTACTACACTTTATTATTGCTCGACAAACAACTTGTCATCAGTGAACGGACGGCCTCTCTTTGGAAAGAGAATGTACAAGCCATGCAGGCATTGAAAAAGGCGGGCCTGACAAACGAAGCCGCCGTCTCGCAGTCGGAAGCAAACTGCCTCAGCGTAGAAGCCTCCCTCCTGACCTTGCGCCAGCAGATTAATGAGATGGAGAACAGCCTTTCCAACCTGCTCGGAGAAGTACCGCAGCGAGTAGAACGGGGCAACCTGGACTGCCAGGAGTTTCCCGAGACATTGTCGACCGGCGTTCCGCTCGCCCTCCTAGGCAACCGTCCGGACGTACGGCAGGCAGAATACTCGCTGGCACAGGCGTTTTATACAACGAACGGGGCACGGAGCGCTTTCTATCCGAACATCAACCTGAGCGGTGTGGCCGGATGGACCAACAGCGGAGGAGGCATCATCGCGAATCCCGGCGGTTTGCTGTTGCAGGCTATCGGTTCGCTGACACAGCCGTTATTCAACAAAGGCGCCAACATCGCCCAGCTGAAGATTGCGAAAGCGCAGCAGGAAGAAGCCTCACTGACTTTCCAGCAAAGCATCCTGAATGCGGGCAGCGAAGTGAACAACGCCCTGACCCAGTGGCAAACGGCACGCGGACGCATCACACTGGCCGACCGGCAAATCGCTTCCCTGCAAAAGGCCGTAAAAAGCACGCAGTTGCTGATGGACCACGGAAATATCACCTACCTGGAAGTGCTGACTGCCCAACAATCATTGTTGCAGGCCGAACTTTCCCAAGCGGCTGACCGCTTCGACGAAATACAAGGTGTCATCAACCTCTACCATGCTTTGGGAGGAGGGCAGGAAGAATAAAAATTCTAGCCTACCTAGAACCTCCTTTCGAGGCAGGCTAGAAAGGGGTTTCCAGGCAAGATAGAAAGTAGGTTCTAGGTTAACAAGAAAGGTGCCGCGTCTTTTAGCAGATGCGGCACCTTTTTTTATCTCTTTCCGGCAGTGCGGTCAGAGCCGGGCGGTTATATAATCGATAATATCGAGGCAGAGATTGGTTGTCAAATCATTCGTATCCAGATCAGGATTCAGCTCGACCAGGTCCATCGACTTTATCAGGTTCGTAGATAGCATATGTTCCACAAAATCTTTAAACTCGTCGGGGATCAGGCCTTCGCTGACCCGCGTTCCCGTTCCCGGAGCAAAGCGGGGGTCGATACTGTCCACATCGATACTGAAATGGACGTTGCGTATTTTCCTTTCCTTCAGTTTCCGTTTAATATCTTCCGCTACAAAGCCGATGCCTTTCAGATGGATCGTTTCCATCGTGTAGACACTTAAATGTTCCCGGTCTATCAGTGCCAACTCTCCTTCATCCAGGCTACGGGTACCCACCAGAAAGACATTCTGCGGATTCACCTTATTCCCTTGTCCGTATATATTGACAAGTTCCTCGCTACCCATGCCCATCAAAGCACTCAACGGCATACCGTGGATATTTCCGCTGGGAGAAGTTTCATTCGTATTGAGATCGCCGTGTGCATCCAGCCAGATGATACCGAAATCCTCAAAACTTTTTCCAACCCCGGAGGCACTGCCCAGTCCAAGTGAATGATCGCCACCGATAACCAGCGGGAAAGCTCCTCCGCGTAGCGTATCATAGACCAGTTCCGCCAGGTTATTGTTCACCTCCACTATCGCATCGAGGTATTTCATACTCTTGCTCCGGGCAAACTTATCCGCTTCCGACACAAGCGGGACATAGAGGTTGCCCAAATCAAAGGCACGATGCCCATTCTTCCGGATAACCTGCATCAGTCCCCGTTCACGCAGATGGTTCGGGGCCCGTTCAACGCCTTCCCGGTCACAACCTAGGTTCAAGGGGACTCCTATTACGTTTATTTTCATATGATAATTTATTTCGATTATTATCAAAAGTGAATGAATGTAGCGTCGTTGGTAAGGGCGGGACAAGATAAATATCAACCATTTCCATCTTGTCGCACCCCTACAGGGTGCCTCAGAAAGAGAAGGATTCAAAGGAACCCAGGGTTAGAACCCTGGGCTAGTTTGTTACAGGCCTACAGCCTGAAGACACCGTCACTAACTGGCTCATCCTATAATTAGCAGATAGCTCAATTATTTTTAAATTAGCACATTGCCATATTGCCACATTATTCTTCTAAAACTGAGCAAACGTTTCCCGTATGATCCCTACCGCCTCCATCATCTGGTCGCGGGTAATAATCAGCGGTGGTGTGAAGCGAATGATATGATCGTGTGTCGGTTTGGCGATCAGGCCGTTCTCTTTCAGGGCGAGGCAGATATCCCAGGCTACCTTTCCACCGTGCGGTTCAGTGACTACGGCATTCAAAAGACCTTTTCCTCTCACCTTTTTAACCATCGGATTGTCAATCCTTTCCATCTCGTTCCGGAACAGTTCTCCCATTGCATAAGCATTCTCCGACAGCTTCTCATCCCTCACCACTTCGAGGGCGGCGATACCGACAGCGGCAGCCAGCGGGTTTCCGCCATACGTAGAGCCATGTTCGCCCGGCGCGATCGTCAGCATGATCTCATCATTGGCAAGGACGGCGGAAACAGGGGTTACACCGCCCGACAATGCCTTACCTAGGATCAGGATATCGGGATGGATGTTTTCATAATCGCAAGCCAGCAGTTTCCCGGTACGACCGATACCGGTCTGTATCTCATCTGCGATGAACAGGGCGTTATGTTGTTTACAGAGGTCGTAGCACCGGCGGAGATAACCGTCATTGGGAACAACTACGCCTGCCTCTCCCTGTATCGGCTCCAACAGGAAACCGACTACATCGGGATCTTGCAATGCTTCTGCCAATGCTTCTACATTATTATATTGTACTTTAATAAAACCCGGCGTGTATGGTCCGAAGTCTTCATAGGAACTCGGGTCGGTACTCATCGAGATGATTGTAATCGTCCGCCCGTGGAAGTTCTCGCTACAAACAATAATCTTTGCTTTTTCGGGAGCGATACCCTTGATGCGGTATCCCCAACGGCGTGCCAGCTTCAGGGCGGTCTCGACCGCTTCTGCTCCGGTATTCATCGGTAACAGTTTGTCGTAGCCGAAGAACTTACAGGCAAACTCCATGTATTCACCCAATATATCAGCGTGAAATGCACGCGATACGAGTGTCAGCTTCTGCGCCTGTTCGGTTAATGCTTTGATGATTTTAGGATGACAATGCCCCTGGCTCAGGGCGGAATAACCGGACAGGAAATCAAAATAACGTTTGCCTTCCACGTCCCACACAAATACGCCTTCTCCTTTCTCGAGAACAACAGGCAGGGGATGATAGTTGTGTGCACCAAACTTCCCCTCACGGGTGATGTAATCTTCCGGTCTCATACTATTTCTGTTTTAATTGTTTTTGTCAGACTGTAAGCGTTTCATACAGCCATTGAGCCAAAGGTAGTAATTTGAGTGACAGTATGTCACCGAAAGATATATGTTAAGAAACACACTACCCCCATAGAATCAAAAAGGTATTGCCACGGTCATAGCAATACCTTTTTAACTTTATAGCGTTTTTTTACCGGAAGCCGAAATACAAATTATTGTACGGCAGCGGCACGATAGGAGTCTGGAAACTCCAGGTCTTATTATCGTCGAAGTCGAAGGGACTTTGCGTATCGGTGTAGGTCGATTTGAGTGCCAGTTCCTCTCCTGTACAACCACCGGACTTCGATTTGCCAGAACCGTCAACCAGGAAGAAAAGACCCTGGTTGGCAACGGCTGCACCACTCTTAAAAGGATCCTGGTTGATCATGCCGATCGAAATGATACGGCGGGGTTTCACATCGTCCAGGCCGTCGAGCGCCGTGTCGCCTACACCGTAACCGGAGGCAGCACCGGCCGAGAAACAATTGTGCAGTTTCAGGTGGTCACCCTGGAAAGCGATGATTCCGTAACCGTTTTTCCCGGCACTGATATCACCGAAATTGCTGCACTGAGAGATTTCGATACAATTGTCCATGCGTTCGGTCAGGTTGCCGACTGTCGATACGGCCGCAGAACAAATAACCACAGCTGCGGTAGCGGCCCCACCAGAAACGACTGCCCCGGCAACAGCCAGGATACAACCGGCAACAGCGAGTGCTATTTCGCGGTTCTGCTCAATCTTAGCCACTTGTACACTAATATCCGCCAGGCGTTCGTGCACAGCATCGGCATAGAGGTCATCTCCGTCTCCTTCCAGGCTCCGGGTGAAAGCCTGCGAGTTATCGTAAACCAACCCGGGCAATACCCCCGAACCAGCCAAAGGACCGTAATAGAGAGGCAGTGAACTGAAAACTTCACTATTCATCCGTGCAATCATTTCTTCGTTGCGCACATCGAGCTTCTGGTTATAGAGTTCGTCCCACATGCTTATATCCTGCATCAGCGGCGGGGTAGCGATAGCCTCAATCAAATCTTTGGCCGAAGCAGCAATCTTCACCACCTTCTTGGCTCCTTTGAAAAGAGCTTTCATACTGGACATTTCTTTTGGCGGAGTTTTCAAGGCTTTTATCAGCTTGTATTGCGTCTTTCCGGAGGAGATAACAACAGAAGCGATGTCGCGATTGGTGAACGACCGGGTTTCGCCGGCATGGGCAATGATCCCGGCTGTGAGATCGGTTCCGCTTACCGGACCATAATTGGTGCAAAAGTTGATCATACCGGTCGTACCGCCAAGGGCGAGGATACCAGCCGCCATTCCTTTTGAAGCGGCAACAGAAGCCAGGTTAGAACTGTTGGTCAATATATAATAAGAGGCACGTCCCAGTAATCCTCCGGAAAAGTTTTGAGCATCGACCTTGCCATTGTTATAACTATTGTTGACTACGACAGTAGGCGTGTAACCAGCCAATCCACCGGCAAAAGTGCCTGTTGCCTCTACGGAAGCCCGGTTATAGCAATCGGTCATCATCATTTGCGCTTCGCCGGCGATACCACCGGAGTTGTCAGCTCCATAAACAGCTCCGTAATTGTGGGCAGAAGTAATGATAAGGTCGTTATAACTCCCGTCACTTTTACTGATTACGGTGCTGCCTACAATACCGCCCGTACCTTCGTAACCGCTTATGCGGCCTTCATTCTGCACAACAGCAAGCGTAGAAGTACCCAGGCCACCTGCAATGCCGCCGGTTCCGAGAGCCGCCGGATGGGTCGCGCTGACATCACCTTTATTCATACAGTTACTGATATTTGCAGTTTCAATACCACCGATCAGACCACCTGCACAACGGCTACCAGCCGCATTGACCAGAGTCAGGTTGACACAACTGTCCATAATGGCAGTGGCATTGACGGTTCCGCCACCGACCAGACCACCTATAAACGATCCGTCGGAACGGTTACCCACCGGCAACCCTTCATTCACACAACGGTGCATGACCAGGACGGCTTGCGCATCGACACCACCGACCAGACCACCGACAAAATTAATACCGTATACTTCGCTCGCAGTAGCGGATATTCTCCGTACGCGGCAATTATCCAGATAAGTCGGAGTTTCTATTTCCCCGGAAATGCCCAACACGGCACCGATCAGAGTTCCAGTCGAGTTGGCGCCTATCGACACAGGGTCTACCATTGTGACGTTGCGAAACGTGGCACCGCAGGCATAGCCGAACAGTCCCGTAGCACGTACCTCGCTTCCGACCTGCTGGTCTTTCGAGTCGAGGGTGCGGATGGCGCAATAGGATATCGTGTGTCCTCCCCCGTCGTAACAACCTTTGAAAGGAAAGGCCTGCTGGTGAGCAATAGGACGGAAACCTTTGTTATAGGAGCCGACCATATTGATATCGGCGGTTTGCAAAAAGTATTTGCCTTCAAACGAATTTGTGCCGTCTTCAAGCAGTTTACGCATAACGTCAAAGCCTGTCGATGAAGCGATACGATAAGGATCGTCGACTGTACCGGTACCGAAATAGCCAGCCACCTTGTCGAAAGTAGAAGGTGAAACGGCATTGGTTCCGGTGGAGACATCAAGCGCACAACCGACATTGGCTTCACTGAAAACTTCCTCACTGGTTTTGTGGATAATAGAAGCCAAAATGTAGCGGCCTATCCGAAGTTGTGAGTCGAGGTAGAACACCGATTTGCCGTTCTCGACCGAATGGGTAGCTTTGACTGCCAACGGGGTATTCCTGTTATAGATAAAGCGGCAGCTTATTTCACCTGTGGGTATTTCGCTGCTAAGGTCGGCAGCCAGTTCGACGCGCTGCTCCTGCCCGTAATCGTCGTCACCTCCAGGTACGGGTGTCTTATTATCGTCGTCTTTACAACCGGCCAACATCAGGAAGGATGTTACCAGCAAAGCCAGGAAAAGGCGGCTGAAACGGAGAGTATGTATTTTATGTATCTTCATATTGTCTATGTATATTAAATGTATTTATCGGGATAATGGATTGGGATAACCGGAAGCTATCTTATTATTCTTCAAAGTTGGAGCAGACTCCCCATCGGTTCCGAAAGCCCAGATGTCGGACGGGAAAGCGGAATAGGTAGCCTTTTGGCGCATCTGGGTGGCATTTTTCGATTCTGATCCGCTCTTTTTCATATCACCGTCGGAGGCGGTATCGAGGTAATAGCAGTTCTGGCACTCCACGTTCTTATCGTCTTCACCGCCGATAATCCCCCAACCAGTAGATCCTACGTTATAGCAATTTTTGATCCGGAGGTCTTTTTTGCTTTTGTTCTCTTTCTGTCCGACAATACCGGCCAGGAGGGTCTTGCCCGATACCCAAGGCACTTCGCCCATGTTAAAGCAGTTCTCTACGGCTGCATGTTCGAATACACGCCCGAGGATACCGCCTACTGCACTGTTGGCATCGATCTTACCGGCATTGAAACATTGGTCGATATAGACGTTTTCTTCCTGCTGTCCCAAAATACCGCCTGCCGCGGAGACGTTTCGTCCGGATATATTGGCGTAATTGGCACAATTGGCGATCCGGATCTCATACCCTGGTTCGCTACGCAGTCCGACGATACCGCCGAAGCCGTCCACATTGCTGGTTGCCGTAGAGGTGAGGCTGACAAAATTTTTACAGTTCTCGATCAGGATACTCTTGTTATTCTTGTTTTCCACCCGTCCGACAATGCCGCCGACAGCTCCACCAGTAGCGGAAATACTACCGGTCAACTGAGTTATTCCGCTGAGTTTGATTTGACCGACATCGTCCTTATTGGTTTCCGCACGTAGATAACCGATCGCTCCGCCTGTACTGGTAGGGCATGAGGAGGTAATTACTATTTTACATATATTCGTGCCGTTGATAACCTGGGTTACCCCGGCTGTATTACGCATATATATATAGCCACATATACCACCGACAAAGCCACGTTCACCACTTAAACCTGGTTTGGCATATATGTTTGCATAAACAGCAGGTTGTTTGTTTATAACGTATGATGTAGAACCGAGATCCGCTTCAATCCTTCCTACTATACCGCCTATATAAGAATCACCTTCTATTTTCATAGATCCTCCTTCCTGGCTGACACGACTGTCCGTACCAAAGCGAAGCGGACTGCTACTTCGTCCGACCAGACCGCCGAGGTAAAAACCTGTAGCTTTTATCGATCCGTCATTGATCATGTTGATTTCACATTGGCTATCCATTTTATCCACATAACCGATAACACCCCCTACTTTCGTGGTACCAACGATAGTAGCCTCGTTAGTCCAGGTGCCTTTACAGGTGAGAGCGACTCCCCTGCCCACAATTCCGCCGCATTCGCCTCCTTTCGAATTGATAGGTCCACGGTTGGTGAAGATGGCATCCGTATTCATATTTTCCAGCTGACCGGCTACTCCGCCAACATAGTTATTAGCATTGAGATGAGCGTAAGAGATGAAAGAAGCCGACACCCTGGCTTCCAGATATTTACTCAACCCGACCAATCCACCTACATAGTCGTTTCCCGTTAGGGTAGCAGTTGTACCCGACTCTCGCAGGAATATATTCTCTCCCGACAGGGTAAGGGAACCGGTACCGGCAAATCCACCAACATAATTAGTACCTGTGATACTGATAGAGAACGGGCTTACCCTCGGTTGTTCTAAAAAGATTTCCCAGGGAAAAGCATACGAATTGTAGCTAAGCGTAGCTCCGACCTGACAACCGGTAAAGGAGCCACTGGCCTCTCCTGTGATTCCTCCCGTATAATTATACCCTTGTATGGAACCGCCTACGTAACAGTTGGTAAACGAGCCTCCGGCTCCGGTAATACCTCCCACCTTACTGCCTTTGGCGGCTGTAACCATTCCGGTCAGGACACAGTTCTTTATGTCGGAAGAAGTGGTTTTGCCAATCAATCCACCTACGTATTCAGCGGATTTATCGGATTTCACACTTACGGTAAGGCTGGAAACACAATTGGCAATCGAGGCATCGCCTGCTCCTATCAATCCGCCTATATTTGAAGTTCCGTTTACAAAGCCTGCCAAACTAATATTTTCTAACCGGGCTCCCGCTTCCGAATAACAGGCTACCGCTCCGATATAATCTTTTCCTATCAGCGCGACGGAGGTAAATTTGAGATCATGCAAATAGGCTTGCGAACCCAGTTTATAGAAAAGGCCGGCATAATCTTCCGTAGAGCTACTGGAGAGTAAGTCTATTGCATTGCCATTACCGTCCAGTATGCCGTTAAAGGAAGTGGGACCTCCGTTGATATTATGTCTTCCGGCAGGTTCCCAGCCTTTGTCGGTGGTAATTTCGGACATTTGAAAATTGATATTCGCTGTCAGTTCGAAATATTGCCCGCTCAAATCATTGCCGATAGTCAATCCGTTACATATAATATCATAAAAATTCTTTCCGCAGGCAATGGCGACAGGGTCTGCCGCACTTCCCGCCCCTATACGGTCGGTCTCCAGGTTGAAGCTCGAACGGAAAGCGATGTTGTCCGGATTTTCAACTGACAGGCGGGCCCCCAGGTAAACCGTATCCTGTACGGCTGCATCCGAATCTACCTCACCCGCTTTCACAGCCAGGTCTTTCTTTGGGAAAGTAATATAATTCAAATGGTACATCTGATGGGGCAGTTCACTCAATATCGGGTCTTCCGCATCAATGATTAACGAGTCTGCCGTCGCAGAAAGGAACGTGTTGACAGGATAAGTGATCCGGTCGTCTACCCCTTTCATATGAATACGGCAATTGATTTTAGAAAATAGTACTTCAAGCCGTCCCAGACGGGGCAATTTTACAGAAAGTTGGCGTATTCCAAACTCCTGCCCGGGAATACTATTCTCCGGAGGAACAGCTATTTCTTCTTTATCGTCACTGCAAGCCAGGAAGATAGCCTGAAAAAGGAATAACACCAAAGCTGCAAAAATTGGTTTGAAAGTGTTCATAAGCATTCACATTATTAAGTTTAACTGATATATTTCATAATCGCATTTTCACGAACAAATTGATAGGCATACAAAGAAATCACCGTTCACCATATCTCGCAGAACGAAGTGTTCAAACCTTATCTTCAGATGAGTAAAAGTATGTAAAGAAGTAGGATAATCCTCGAAACACCGATAGACAAAAGAATAGACAATTGCATAAGACAAAAGGGAGAGGCGGATAAACAAAGGATGAAAAAAAGGCTCCTTACATGAATTGTAGCATATTACACAAAAAAGGGATGACCTTTGTCATCCCCTTTTTCATGTTTGGCGTAAAAAATATATATAGTCTTGAGAATTAAATGCGTATTATTTATCGACAGTTTTAAGGCTTACCGGCTTAAACAGGAACATGAATAAAAACAGCAATACCGCCGTGCAAGCCGAAGAGATCAGGAACAATACCGGCCAGTCACATTTGTCGCCGTCACGGAACTGACCGATCAACCATCCGTTCCACAAAGTTCCTATCAGGAAACCGATCCCCCATACCAGGAAGAAAAGTAATCCCTGCGCCTGCGCCTTCATTTCTTTCGGTGCCACATTATCGGTATAGACCTGTCCGCCGACATAGAATAATCCGAAAATCAAACCGTGCACAATGATACCGATATAATAGAACCATTGCTGCCCTGTTTCCGCCCCAAAGAAAAAGGCCCCGTAACGAACCAGCATAGCAGCCATACCAAATATCAATGTATTCTTAATACCCGATTTTACCAGAATAGTCGTGGTAATTATCAGGAAAAACATCTCTGCCAATTGCCCGAAGTTCATCGTCACTGTGATATTCCGCACCTGTTCGTCCGCCAGAATCATGGAACCGTATACATGGTAAAGCGTAAACGGGATGATCGACAAGAATGTAAGAATCATAAACACACGGTAATTCTTATCTTTCATCAAAGAAAAAGCGGAGAATCCTGTAATATCCATCACCGATATCTTTGTACTCTTTGCTACCGACGGAGGAGTATGCGGAAGTGTCAGGTTGGCAAAAGCAGCAATGAAACAGACACCCGCTCCGCAATACATCGGCAGGTTCGTATCATCGAACGCTTCCATCCCCAACAGATGAATAGCTACCAGACTGAAAATCCCCGAAGCTACCCATCCGACCGAACCGAACATACGTATACGCGGGAACTGCTCGGAAGGAGCGTGGCTCATCGCAATCGTACTTGTCAGACTCTGTGTCGGCATGTGACAAAGCATCGCCATTACAACAAAGAACATGAGAGGAGGAAAATCCTGCTGCTGAGCAGCCAGCAGCAGGAAAACTCCCGTTAAAATATTCAAAACTGCCAAAATCTTCTCTGCGGCAAAATAGCGGTCGGCAATTGCTCCGATAAACGAAGAAGCCATTGCACCGATAGCCATTGCACTTAATACTAAAGAAACCTGATACACTTCCAGCTTGAGCGTGTGAGACAAATAAGCCGCCAGCGGCACCCACCAGACAGCACTCAGCATGTACTGCAAAAACATCATCAGACAAAGCTGAATCTTTGTTCCTATTCCTGTATTAAAATGTAGTGTACTCATGATAGTAATATAAAAAGGTTTCTTGTTGTGTTTTCCAATCGTTGCTCAAAAGTACTCCCTATCAAAAGAAAAGTCTGTTTGTTCCGGTTGCATTAATTCCTCTATTTATCTCATTCTGTGCTATTCTCACCTGGTATGATACGATTTTTGAAATCCGTGATACAATAAATGAAAACTGGTAATACAATTTTGCATATCTTGCAGTGTCAAACAACAAACTTATATATGAGCTATCTGAAGTTGATCTTATCTATACTTTTCCTGTCTTGTTCCTGCTGGCTTTTTGCAGAAGAAAGCAATTACCTTTTCCGGCATTACCAGGTGGAAAACGGGTTAAGCGATAATATGGTGACCTGTTGCGTACAGGATAAAAGCGGCTATATATGGATCGGGACCCGTGACGGTCTGAACCGTTTCGACGGCTATACATTTAAAGTATTCCGGAATGACCCGGACGTCCCGGAATCGCTCGGCAACAACTGGATCACACATCTGGACTGCGACCGTGACGGTAATTTATGGGTGGGTACCCTTTCCGGGCTATACCAGTACAATGAGACCAAAGAATCATTTCTGCATGTTCCTTTCACAAAAAACAAAGGGATCGACCTATTCCGGTTTGATAAAAACAATCAGCTGTGGTTGCTCATGGACGGAACACTGATACAATATAATGTATCCGACGGACAGTTTCATATCTTTGCCGGTAATAACGGACAGACCTATACCTCCTTTTGTATCATGGCAGACAATTCCCTCTGGCTGGGTGATTCGGAAGGCTTTATCTCCCTGTTGAACCCGGAAGACGGCAGTCTGGAATCGCACAACCTGTTTGCCCATTCACCTGCCACTACCTCCCGGAAGTTATCCATGCTATCTCCCTCCCCTTCTTCTGCCAACATCTATGTGGCATTTGAGCATGATGACGTGAAAATATTCAATGTTCTTTCAAAAACATATCAGGACCTGAATATCCAGGAAAAAAATCAACTGACTATCCTGATCAACTGTTTCCTTGAAAAAAACCAGAAAGAACTCTGGATCGGAACCGACTCGGGCCTGTTCATCTATGACCTGGACCTCGGAACCTGCAAACGTATCAGGCAGGACCCGTTGGACCCCTATGCACTATCCAGCCATTTTGTCTCAGCCTTGTTTAAAGACCGCGAAGACGGAGTCTGGATATGCTTCCACCAAAACGGAGTGAACTACTACTCTCCCTTCCGTCCTTTCAATGTATATTATCCCTGGAACGAAACACATTCGCTGAAAGGAGAAGTAATACGCGACATTTGTACAGACATCTACGGGAATATCTGGGTAGGGACAGAAGACGCCGGCATCAATTGCCTGGAAAAGAAAACCGGGACTTTCACCAACTACCAGCCTGTCCCCGGCATGAAAAGTCTTTCACACACCAATATCCGGGGTTTGGCGGCCTCCGGGGATAACCTGTGGGTAGGCCATGTGATACATGGCATCGACCTGATGGATATACGGACCCGGAAAGTAATCAAACACTACGACCTGCTGAAAGATGCACAAACGGTAAAGAACAGTACCGTCAAATGTATCAAGGTCCTGCGTGAGGGAGAAGTACTGGTCGGAACGGAAGACGGCATTTTCCGCTATGACTACCTGAACGACCGCTTTGTCTATGCTACCCAATTCCCGCCATTCGCCGTCAACTGCCTGTATGAGGACCGGGTCGGAAAGATATGGCTCGGCATGTTCAACCGCAGCTATTATTTCAATACGATCAGCAATAGCGGTATGTATCTCCAATATGATAAACTGAACACCCAGCGCCACAATTCAGTAAACGATGCTTGTGAAGACAAATCCGGCAATATGTGGTTTGCCACGGTGGAAGGAGTGATCAAGTATGACTTTCAAACCGGCGAATCATTACATTATACGGTGAAAAACGGCATGCCAAGTAACGTTGCTTTCCGTATTCTCCCCGATGATAATAATTATATTTGGATCAGTACTGCAAACGGACTGGTTCGCCTTAATACACAGACCGAAGAAATCACGACCTACACGGAAGCACACGGCCTCGTTACCCGGCAGTTCAATTATAATTCAGCTTTCAAAGATGAAGACGGTACCCTTTATTTTGGTACAGTGAAAGGGTTTATACACTTTAGACCGGCAGATGTACGTCCGGCAGGCGAAAAGATGGATGTCCATATCAGTTCCCTGGATATACAGAACGGAGCGGGCGGAAGGAAAGTTATCAACAGTTCAGCCGTATCGGAGGTCAAAAGCATTACACTGAATCATAAAGAATCGTCTTTCAATATCAATTTCTCTGCACTCAACTTCATTGCTCCCGGTTCGGTACAATATGCTTACCGGATGGTTAACCTCGACAGGGATTGGATCTCACTCGGAGAACGTAACATCGTTTACTTCACCGACCTGCATCCGGGCAGCTATACATTTGAAGTAAAAGCAGCCAATCTTGCCAATAGCTGGGGGGATGACATTACCCGACTACATATCACGGTACTCCCTCCCTGGTGGACATCCACTACAGCCTATGTAATTTATGCTTTCTTCTTCCTGATAATGATTGTTTACCTGATCTTCTCCTGGCAAAAGAAAGAAAGAAGGAATATGGCATACAACATGCAGATATTTGAAAGCAAAAAAGAGAAAGAACTTTACCAGGCAAAAATCGACTTCTTTATCAACATCGCACATGAGATCCGCACGCCGCTCACGCTGATCAAGAATCCGCTGGAGCGCCTGCTGAAATCGGACAAGATCGGAGAAAAAGAGAATAACTCACTGATACTGATGGATAAAAATGTATCCCGCCTGTTATCACTCGTCAACCAGTTGCTGGATTTCCGGAAAACAGAGATCGAAGGTTATCGTCTAAACTTCGTCCGCACGGAAGTCGTTTCACTCCTTTCCGAGACCGCCAAACGCTTTCAGGATATAGCCACGGAGAATAATCTACTGTTAAATCTGGATCTGTCTGTACAGGAACTATATGTTTTCGTTGACCGGGAAGCTCTCACCAAGATAATGAGCAACCTGTTTTCGAATGCCGTTAAGTATGCAGCCAAGAGCATCGTGGTGCGCTTGCATCTATCTTCCGATTACGAATCATTCATGATCGACTTTATCAACGACGGGGTTCCCGTTCCTATTGATATGAGGGATAAAATATTCGAACCTTTCTACCGTATCAAAGGTAATGAAGACAAGCCAGGGACCGGTCTGGGATTACCACTAGCTCGCTCGTTAGCCGAAATGCATCATGGAATACTTGAATTGGTGGACTTCCAGAACAACCAGACAATGTTCCGTATCACCCTGCCGGTAAAACAAACCGGAGCAGTAAAGACTACAGAAGAGGAATCTCAGCCACAGACTTCCCTTCCTAAAATAACTTATACCTGCGAAGAGGGGCGTCCGACCGTCCTGATCGTTGAAGACAATAAGGAAATGAGTGCATTCATCGCAGACGAGGTCAATGAGAACTATAATGTATTGGTGGCCGGTAATGGCTCCGAGGCATTGGACTGGTTGAAAAAACAAAGTGTACAACTTATTATAAGCGATGTCATGATGCCGGTAATGGATGGCTTCGCCCTCCTCCAACACGTAAAAGCGGATATTGAATTCAGCCATATCCCGATCATTTTATTGACAGCAAAGAATACCATGCAGTCACGCCTGGAAGGGTTGGAACTCGGAGCAGATGCTTATATAGACAAACCGTTTTCCACCAGCTTGCTGATGGCACAAATTTCAAATCTGTTATCAAACCGGGACAATATCCGTAAGTTCTATTTCAACTCACCGATCGCCAACATGAAATCAATGGCTTACACTAAAGCAGACGAAGGTTTCCTTGAAAAGTTGAACGAGATCATCAACGAACATATTGGTAATCCGGACCTGGATGTAAACATGATCGCCGACCTGATGCACCTGAGCCGCCCGACACTGTACCGTAAAATTCGTGCCATATCAGATCTTACTCCCAATGAACTGATTAAAATCAGCCGTTTAAAGAAAGCAGCCGAACTATTGCTACAGGGAAATATGAAGATATATGAGATATCGGATGCAGTAGGGTTCAGTTCACAATCTTATTTCTGGTCTGCATTTATCAAACAGTTTGGAGTAAGCCCGTCAAAATATGCAAAAGAAAACAGGTAAAAATACATACACCCTGTTGCACGGTAAAAGAAATTTAGATCATTGATAATCAACACCCATTAAGCAAATAGGACAGAAAAGGACAAAAAGGACACCCCCACATTTTCAGAAAGCAAGCCTTCACAAAGCGTTGCCCATGCCGCAGGCTCTCTTTTGCCGTCTGCTTCAGCTGACGGTTTTAAAGATTAAAGGCAAAGCCTTTTCCTCTGTGGGTTTTTAACCCCTTTAAAAGATAAAAAGTATCTATTATCCTATTCAATTAAAGATTATTCCTTATATTTGCGATTCACTAAAATACACTTAACTATGTCCTATTTATCACTTATCATTCATTGCGTTTGGAGCACTAAAAATAGAGCTCCTTTATTAAAAAATTCACATTACCGGTATGAATTATACTCTCATATCCGCAAATATTCAAAATCAAAAGGCATTCTAATCGATCATATTGGAGGTTTCACCGACCATATGCATCTTCTACTTTTTCTGAAATCAAATCAATCTGTCGGAGAGATAGAGAGGTTGATAAAAGGTGAATCATCTCACTGGTATTCTCAGATGAAATATGGACCATTACAATGGCAAGATGATTATTTTGCAGTTTCGGTAAGTCCGGATAGACTGAACACTGTCCGACAATATATCAGAAAACAAGAAGAACATCACAAGAAGTATAGTTTTGAGGAAGAATATGAATCTTTCGTGAGTATGCTTCATAAAAACAACTTGTAATTATTTTTATATTGAATAAGAAATAAAAGGGGTTGAAACCCACAGAGGAAAAGGCTCTGCCTTTAATCTTTAAAACCGTCAGCTGAAGCAGACGGCAAAAGAGAGCCTGCGGCATGAACAACACCTTATGAAACCTCATTTTCTGAAAATGTGGGGGTGTCCTTTTTGTCCTTTTCTGTCCTTTTCTTTTTATATTGGCTGATTTACAGCCATTTACTCTATAGCCTACCATGCAACAGGGTATAGGGTAACGAGGGGCGGAATATAGGGTATTCAACCATACCCTATAGAGAAAAACCGGGTATGACTCCCTAAACAAAACTCGCTTATAAACAACAAAAGGCATCCTTTCCGGGACGCCTTTTGCTATTCATATTTTTATATGGATTTCTTTCTATCTTATTCCTGATTTGCCAGGTGATTCTTCAATGGGTTGGTATACATTTCCAGAATCTTTGTACGCAGGAAGGCTTCATCCTTGTTTGGCAATACTATTTTATCCAACTGCCCCTGCAAATATTCTTCAAAGTGTTTTTTGTCTCTTAAACCATAGTTACTGCTGAAACGCTTTGTACCTGTCAACATATCGTATGCTACGTAATTACAAGGATAGAAACGGTAATGTTTATAGATTTCCTTGTCTATGATGTTTGCGATAGCAGCGATCAGTTCATTCTTTTCCATATCCTTATCCAAAGCAGCTAGCTGATCATTGATAGGCTGTGTCAATGTAAAATGAACGCGGCCCTTATTGTTCAGGATACCTGTTTCCATACTCAACAGGTCGTCACGCTGACTTTTCACATAATTAGGATCATCGCGTTTCATCTGGAACTCTTTCGCTTTCAGGAAATCACACGGATCATACTCATAAGAAATAGCTACCGGAAAGATATTCAGATCCATGATATTCGATACGACATCCTTGTCACCGCTCATGTTCAGCATTTTCAATACGCTACCCTGTGTACGGTCGTTCGAATCCTTGGCACGGCCTTCACGCTGTGCAATCCAGATCGATTCTTTCGTTTCGTTGATCGTATGACGGATATAAGCAGACAATGTACGGCTTACATCCAGCATCTGACGTACGGAAACGCCACGTTTCACGATAAAGCTGTTGTTCAGACGAACCAAAGTTTCTATCCAGGGACGGATCATCAGATTATCACCGATGGCTACCTGTGTCATACCATAACCTACATCATACAACATGACATTCAGGAAGGAAGCATCCAATACAATATCCCGATGATTGGAAATAAACGTACAAGGCTTTTTATCCTTCGGCAGACGGCTTCGTCCGGAGATCGTCAGCGAGAAAGTCGTCTTGTTAGCCACCATCATCACTGCCTCATAAGCCAGCTTCGATTTAAAATCTTCTTTCGTCTTGAAAGAACGCATTGTTTCGGAAAACTCTTTCCAGTTTACATCCGGTTTGATGTACCGGAAGGCCCGCTCGAAATCTTCGTTGGTTACCAATGCCTCGATTGCATCCCTCACCTCGTCGTTGTTCAGCGGACGAATGTCGTTAAAATTATAGGAAACTTCTGTATCCATATCGTTTAATTTTATTTACCTACCTTTTGCAGTTCGTTCTCAATAATGTCAGTCATGACATCTTTGATATCCAATCCGGCAGCCCGAACCTGCTGCGGAATAAAGCTGGTAGCTGTCATACCCGGTGTTGTATTTACTTCGAGCATTTTCGGTTCACCGTCTGCCTCAATAATAAAATCCACCCGGATAAGCCCTTTGGCGCCCAGTATATCGTAAATCTTTGATGCTTCGCGTTGTACCTTCTCCGTCAGTTCGGAAGAAATACGGGCCGGAGTGATCTCGTCAGACTCCCCGTTGTACTTGGCGTTAAAATCAAAGAACTCATTCTTTGTAACTACTTCGGTAAGCGGAAAAACTACTTCTTTCCGGGCTGCTCCCGAGCCACAGCCTACCTTATAACAACCACAGGTCACTTCTGTTCCGGAAATAAAACTCTCCAGCATGACCTCATTTCCTTCGGCAAAAGCCTTAGCTATAGCCGGTTGTAATTGTGAAGCATCCTTCACCTTGGTAACACCGAAGCTGCTTCCCCCGTCGTTGGGTTTCACAAATATCGGCAATCCCAAACGGCTCACAGCCTCTTCGTCCGTAACTGTCTGTCCTCTGAACAAACGGATGGAATCAGAGACTCTGACGCCAAAGCTACGCAAATAATTATTACAAACAAACTTATTAAAGGTCAGAGCGCTCACCAACTGACTGCATGAAGAATAAGGCATGCCTATCAAATCGAAATATCCCTGCAACCGTCCGTCTTCACCCGGAGTACCGTGAATAGTGATGTAAGCAAAGTCGAAATGCTTTACTTCGCCATTCTCACGGAAACTAAAATCATTTTTGTCTATTGGTGTATGTTCCCCTCCAGGAAGTTTTACCGCCCATTCGCCCTTCTTAACGATGGCAATATATAAATTATATTTGTCTTTATCAATAAAAGAGTAGATTCCTTCTGCACTTTTTAATGAAACAACAATTTCAGAGGAGTCTCCTCCGGCTACAATAGCAATGTTCTTTTTCATTTTTATATCTCTTTAGTATTTGCATATACCCGCCACTTTTCTATCAGTTGTGTCATATCGGCCGGAATTTCGGAATCAAAAAACATTTCCTCGCCGGTAGTAGGATGCACAAACCCCAACGTCTTGGCATGGAGTGCCTGCCGGGGACAGATAGCAAAGCAGTTCTGTACGAACTGTTTATATCTTGTAAAAGTCGTTCCTTTCAGTATTTCATTTCCGCCATAACGTTCATCGTTGAAAAGCGTATGCCCGATATATTTCATATGCACACGGATCTGATGCGTACGTCCCGTCTCCAGGCGGCATTTCACCAATGTCACATATCCCAGGCGTTCCAACACGGAGTAATGGGTAACGGCTGTCTTTCCCTGATCTCCTTCGGGAAATACTGTCATCTGCATCCGGTCGCGCGGGTCGCGTCCGATATTACCTTCGATACGGCCTTCGTCGTCTTTCACGATGCCCCATACCAGGGCACGGTATTCGCGTTTAGTTGTCTTATTGAAAAACTGCATACTGAGATGCGCCTTTGCCTCCGGTTTCTTGGCTATAAGCAACAAGCCGGAAGTATCTTTATCGATACGATGGACGAGTCCCAGTGCCGGGTCATTCGGGTCGTAGGTCGGATCATCTTTCAGATACCATGCCAAGGCATTCACCAGCGTACCGGTGTAATTGCCGTGTCCCGGATGCACAACCAGACCTGCCGGTTTGTCCACCACCATCAGATCGTCGTCTTCGTATACTATTTTAATAGGAATATTCTCGGGAATGATTTCCAGCTCCCGACGGGGACGTGTCATAACGATTGTCACGACATCCTCCGGTTTCACCCGGTAATTACTTTTTACCGGCTTGCCGTTTGCCAGGATACAACCGGCATCAGCAGCCAACTGTATCCGGTTACGGGTGGCACCCATCATCCGGTCTACCAGGAATTTATCTACCCGCAACAAGGATTGCCCGCGATCGGCAACGAAGCGGAAATGTTCATACAGTTGGGGAGTACCCTCCTCGTTCTGTTCTAACAGGTCATCGCCCTGTTCATCATCCATTTCGTCGAAAAATTCATCCATAGCTAAAACCAGTTTTCTTCTTCACTATCCAATGATTCGATGGGCATTGTCGACAGGGAGTCGATCGACAAAGAGTCGGGAAGCATCTCGGCCTCACCGCTGCTCACCTTCAGCACCAGCGGTGCCGTAAGCGGAACATGCTCACCTTTTGCCAACGCCCGTCCACGCAGATCGACAGAAACAGCCAGATCCTTGAAGTCACCCGGAACATACTCGATCTCCACATTTTCAAACCCGCGGGCTTTTAAAAGCGCATACGCCTGGCGGAATGACAAGTCTTCCACTTCCGGGATTGTTGCCATCTGCGAGGTCAAAGCATTCACGGTGATAAAAACGATACGTCCTTCTTTCACCTTCGAGCCGGCCAATGGAGACAGTTCGACGATTGCTCCCGGTTCCACGTCTTTAGAAAATACCGAGTCGATCACATTATAATGCAGATTGTTATTTTTGAAGAATTCAGCGGCTTCTTCTATCTTCAGTCCCTTCACATCCGGAACTACAACAGCCTCATTATGCCGTGTATAATGATCCAGCCATTTCAAAGCACCATAGATCAGGCCACAGGTCACGACCACTGCCAGCAGCAGGTTCAAGACGTACGGATTCTTTATCAGTTTAACAAAAAAGTTATTCATCTCTGTTTGTTTTTGTAGGCGAGATCAAAAATAGAAAACAAAGCCGTTAAAACAAAGAAAGTAAAGGCTTTTTAGCAAAAACCTCTACTTTCTTATAATAATTTCTTCTAACGGAGATTATCCGTTATATTCGTCAGATACAGTTAATTTAGCTCTTCCTTTAGCACGACGAGATGCTAATACTCTGCGGCCATTAGCAGTAGCCATTCTAGAACGGAAGCCATGCTTGTTCTTTCTTTTTCTGTTGGAAGGTTGGAATGTTCTTTTCATCTTTCTATATATTTATTTATTATTATCTTACATATCAATTCGGGCTGCAAAGATAGAGGCTTTTTTTTAATAAACAAAGAGTTAGCTGTTTTTTTCAAATTGATTTGACTATTTTTGCAAAAGAAAAACAAATCATCCACTGCTCAATAATCAATTAATAAACTGATATGTAGATATTAAAAAATACCTCCTTTGTACATATTATCAAAATTATGTTGTCCTTCAAACTTCTTGGCTTCCTCTCCTTCCGGATTCAGTTCGATTGATTTTTTCAGGTCTTCGAAAGCACCTTCTTTATCGCCTTTCAGGTTTTTGGCGCGTCCACGTTCGGCATAAGCCTTGGCAAAATCCGGCTTTATTTCAATGGCCTCATCGAAAAAGACAATAGCTTCGTCTAACAAGTTTTTAGTGATCAGCAGCGAACCTTTCAGTATACAGGCATCTTCATTGAACGGGTTCAGGTCGAGCGCCTGCTGGTAATCATCGGTGGCAGCATCCAAATCACCCAGCGATTCGTGTATTTTACCTCTTACCAGATATGTTGTTTCTTCTTCCGGAGCCAATGAGATCGCTTTCTCGATATCGGGCAAAGCCTCCTGTCCCTGTTTCATGGCAAGCAGCACCTCTGCACGAAGCAGATAAGCATCCGTGAAATCATCTTTCAGGGCAATGGCTTTCGTCAGGTCGCCAATGGCTCCCAATTGGTCGCCGGTTGTTCTTTTGGCTTTTGCCATCAGGAACCAGGCTAGATGGTTCGACTCATCCAGTTCGATCACCCGCAGGCAGTCGGCAATGACCTCGGCTTCCTTATCCAGCATAAAGAGCACGCTGACCCTTGTCAACAACGTCTGGATATGCTCCGGCTCCATTTCCACCATACGGTTCAATGTTTCCAAAGCCTTTTCCGTCTGGTTTGCCATTGAATAGGCCGATACCAGATGGTTCATTGTTTCAAAATCTTCCTGTATATTCAAGGCTTCCGTAAAGCATTTGATAGCATAGGCCACCTGGCCGATTTTTTGCGCACGGATACCGTCATATTTTAATATGTCGAAGTTTTTCTGATCGTTTTTAGCTTTTCCTTCTGCCGTATCCTCACTTTTGGAAGAAGAGAACAAAGATGTAAAGAAATTTCCCATGGTTATATGTTTATGTTCGAGGGGGCAAATATACCGATTATTTTGAATTTGCCATATGCAACAATATATCATAAACCATATAAAAACAGATTTATTTTAAAACAACAATCTACACATATCAGAATGTCATTTCAACCTACTTTTAGAGAAGCTGTACAGCCATCAATCAAGACCTGTTGTTGTTCATTTACTTGTCAGCGATTCAGCCAATAACACCGAGCCACGCCTGGACTCACAAATACAACATTATGAAATCTATAAAGAACTAAACCACGCAACGAGTCACAGATTATTCAAACGCACTATCAATATATCTTTTCATCCACAACCATTATTTCCCTTGTTACAGAAAATAAAAATGTTTTTCAACATGCTTTTTGGGGAGAAAAGAACTTCAAAAAGAAGCCAACTCAACACTTATTAACACAAATCTCGGTTTAAACGAATTACCTACTCATTTAAAATGAGAAAAAATTCGTTTTAAACGAGTAGGTAATTTCTTTTAAACGAATCATAAAAGATGTATTCGTAGACCATACTGTTAAATATTGTATCCGAAAACATTCCAGAGCATCGGTTTGAAAGAATATACGCGCCACAAAAATCCGACTGATAGAATCTTTTTGTTCAAGGATAACTTCATATTGATTCATTTTGTCAAACCCATCATTTCAAATAATTGCACATAAAAGTGTACATGTTATCTTTTCTTTGCCTCATACGCTCTGATTCTTTCCTCACAGCATTGTTTCGTAATATCCCGGAGTAATTCGACTTTAGACAGAAGCGTTTCAATATCCTTTCCGGCAACAACAAAGCGTGAACTATAGCGAGCCTGAACATATGCATCTTGCAGCAATTCAAAAAGTCGTTTTTCTTCTTCCGTATCCCGTGGAAAGGCCTTGGATGGTTCCAGAGAATGAGTTTTGGCTTTAGCCGATAACTTTAATAAACTATGCTCTTTGGGGCTATATAATGTAAAAGTCAGGATTATAGAATTATAAAAATTCTCACAAGCCTGATGAAGAAAAAAAGATGCTTCCTTATAATCAGCCTCATTATTGGCTATTATTGCATACTTTAAGAATTTATTTGCTCTTTCAAACTTTTCCTGGTAGTACTCTTCTGCCAATTCTTTTATTTCCTGAAAGTTCAGTTTGCGACGACGGGCCAATTTATAACGCCCGCTGTTGTAAAGCATAACACCTTCCTTCTTAATATCCGTATAAAAATAACGGCTTTTAAGAATGGCTTTATTCAGGTCATCAATGCTTTCATTGATAAATTGAACGGTAGTAGAGTCGTATCCGTACTTTCCTTTGTAATAATTATCTGCGGCCTTGTTCAAAAGATGATCAATAGTATAGTTATGAAAACGGGTTTTAGTAACTACCAGAATATCATAATCACTCATAAAACAGGTTGGTACACCGTATTCGATACGCTGGTCGTAATCAACGTAAGTATTTCGGGCATAACTACCATAGAGGATAATCATCTCGCAATCAGGAAGAACGTCCAATACACATTTTACAATTCTCTTGAGTTCATCCCGTTTCTTTTCAGGGAGGTAGTTGATGGATGTTTTCATTTTCAGCTTATGTATGTGCAACAAAGATATAACCACTATTCTACTTATCAAAATAATAGCTTATTTATCAATTAGCAAAAGATGTGGGTCCGATGATGATTGTACTGTGGATACCGCACCAACATTTATCGTTTTTTTAGACTGTCTGATTATAGCTCAACCCTTATTACAGACAATATCTGACAAAACTCAGACAAGATATGTAGGTCTGCCAAACGATTTATGCAGTCTTTTGCAATATCTAAAATACTAAAACAGGGTATTGGAAATAAACTTATTTATTAACCACAAAATCATGTATTATTATGATT
Organism: Parabacteroides caecihominis; assembly: GCF_023656785.1. Taxonomy (NCBI): domain Bacteria; kingdom Pseudomonadati; phylum Bacteroidota; class Bacteroidia; order Bacteroidales; family Tannerellaceae; genus Parabacteroides; species Parabacteroides caecihominis. The sequence continues at coordinate 125,036 of NZ_JAMOKS010000011.1, read as the reverse complement.
GAGAAAAAAGAAGTACAACATTTTATCCTGACAAAAAGGGTATTCGCAGGAGCCGGGCTTGTTTTACTGACCAGCCTTTCGGGTTATGCCAATACGATGACAGGAAACAGTAACGAACCTGCTATCCAATCCGTTCTTCAGCAGACCAAAAACGTAACAGGTATTGTAAAAGACGCATTGGGAGATCCAATCATTGGCGTTAACGTTGTTGTGAAAGGGACTACAATCGGTACGGTGACTGATATGAACGGGGCCTATTCACTTCAGGCAGATGCCAATGCAACACTCGTTATCAGTTATATCGGTTACAAAACACAGGAAATACCTGTAAAAGGACAGACCGCAATCAACATCACACTATCCGAGGACTCGGAAGCACTTGACGAAGTAGTGGTTGTAGGTTACGGAACACAGAAAAAAGTAAATCTAACAGGATCGGTTTCATCCGTTAATTTTGCAGATCAGGCCTTAAGCCGTCCGATCACTGATGTTTCATCAGCACTGGCAGGTTTAAGTTCCGGTGTAACTGTTCGTCAGTTATCCGGCAACCCGGGTGAAGAAGCGACTTCGATACGCATACGCGGCGTCGGGACACTCAACAATGCCTCGCCCCTCGTTATTATTGATGGCATGGAAGGAGATATGAATATCCTCAATCCTAATGACATCCAGAATATATCCATACTGAAAGATGCAGCTTCTTCGGCCATTTACGGTTCTCGGGCAGCTAACGGCGTTATCCTCGTAACAACAAAGAAAGGGAATAAAGAACGCGTAAACGTAACTTATTCCGGACGTGTTTCACTTACCAGTCCAACAAACCTGTTGGATGCAGTAACGAATTATGCCGATTATATGACATTGATGAATGAGAGTGCCACCAACCTGGGAGGCAGCGGCGATTTTGCCCAAAGCACAATTGATGCTTGGCGGGCTGCCGGCAAAGACCCGAATGGAGTCAACGAAAATGGAGTCCCCAATTGGCTGGCCTATCCAAATACCGACTGGCAGAAAGAGGTCTACGGAAACAGGGTATCCCAGGATCACTCCATTTCTGTTAACGGAGGCAGTAAAAATGTAACATATCTATTATCAGCCGGTTATATGGACAATCAGGGATTGGTTGAAAGAACCGGAATGCAACGCTTTAACATGCGTGCAAACGTTGAAGTGAATGTAACCGACTGGTTAACCGTTGGTACACGGACGTATGGTGTTTACCAAACCAAAGACCCCGGGAACTTCGGTCCGCGTGATAAAAGTAGCGGTGTAAACCAGTATATAGGCCAAACAACACCCGGACTTATTCCACGTTATAACGGTCAGTACGGTTATCCGGAAGCAACCGGTGAACATCCCACTGCAAACGGATTGCTATTCATACTGAATAACACGGACGGCTCAAACGAGTCATCCCGTTTCAATACGACGGCATACACCAAGATCACCTTCTTCAAAGGTTTCAGCTGGGATGTAAACTTCAACTATTATCGTCGTTTTGATGAGATAAATAATCATACCGTTCCTCAGGAAAAGGTTAAATTCAGCACAGGTGAAGTCGTAGTTCATAAAACAGACCCTGCCGATATGACAACCAGGTATACGAATAAAGGAGAACATTCCTATACACTCGAAAACATTCTGCGTTATGAAACGACGATCAATGCAGATCATGATTTAAATGCACTGGCAGGATATCAGGAGTATTATTTCAAATATTATGATCATGAATCAGAGAAAAAAGGATTGATCGATGAAAATATCTATACGCCTTCATCCGCCACAAATATGACCAATATCAAAGGTACAGCCAAAGACCGTGCGATGCGTTCATTCTTCGGGCGTGTAAACTATGCCTATAAATCACGTTATCTGTTAGAAGCTAACCTGCGCTATGACGGTTCTTCCCGCTTTGCCGATGGACACCGTTGGGGCGTATTTCCTTCTTTCTCGGCAGGCTGGCGTATGTCGGAAGAATCATTCATGAAAGAAACGACCTGGTTAGATAACCTGAAGATTCGCGCCTCATGGGGACAACTGGGAAATAACGGAACGGGCGATTCCAATCTGGGAGAATATGATTACCAGGCCGTATACGGCACTGTTCCTTATTCCTTTAACGGAACACAGGTTACCGGCTTGAGACCAAAAAAAATATCCAATATATTCCTGAGTTGGGAAACAACTAACGTAACTAATGTCGGTATCGACGGTTCTTTCTTGAACAACAGGCTTACAGCCGAATTAGATGCATATCATAAACTTACAGACGGTATCCTGACAACAGCTCCGATCTATCTGACTGTAGGCGATAAAGATGCTCCTACAGCCAATATTGCAAAAGTAGCAAACAAAGGTTTTGAAGTTACAATCGGCTGGAAAGACCATATTGGTAAAGTTAATTATTCCATATCCGGCAACTTTGCATACAACAATAACAAAGTGACCAAATATAAAGGGAAACTGGAAAAAAGCTGGATTACAGATGAGAATGGAAACAAAGTTTTCAAGAATAACCTGGGTGAAGTTTCAAAAGGCGGAAACACTCTTGTTTTAGAGGATCATCCGATGAATGAATATTACATACAGAACACCTATTCCGGAGATGGCAGTTACTATAATAAAGACGGTACTGTCAACCCGAACGGAGGTCCTAAAGACGGTATGATCCGGTCGGAACAGGATATGAAGTGGATTGAAGACATGACTGCTGCCGGTAACAAGTTTATGCCACTTGAAACGATTGGCAAACAACAGATATGGTACGGAGACTTTATCTATAGAGACTCTAACGGCGACGGTATTTACGGGGGATCAGACGATAAGGAGTTCACCGGAACATCCGGTCAACCCAAAGTAAACTTCGGTTTACAACTGGGAGCCAGTTGGAACAACTTCGATATATCCATGAGTTTTGCAGGCAGTGCCGGTTTTGACTTATTATGGAATGAAGAAGGATATAACTCCACTGCCACACGCAAGGGATGCCAAATATCCGGACTGGCGGCAAAAGATCACTATTTCAGAGATGAAAACAATCCGTCGGCCAGTAATTTGAACGGTAAATACCCAAGACTGACTTTCGGACAGGCCGGACAGAATATTGCTGCCAGCAATTTTTATCTGTATGATGGTTCCTATCTGAAAATGAAGAATCTGACTGTCGGATATACTGTTCCACAAAATTTCTCACGCAAAATATATATGGATAATCTACGTGTATATGTATCAACAGAAAATTTATTCACGATCACTTCATTCCCGGGACAAGATCCTGAAATCGGAGCATCGTCCGGTTATCCTCCTCTAAGACAAGTTGCTTTTGGGTTAAATGTTACATTCTAAAAAACAAGTACGATATGAAACTGATTAAAAATATAATACTATTGTGTTCTGCAGCTTTTATCACAAACAGTTGCCAGCAAGGGTTATTGGATACAAACCCGTATCAAGCAATGGGATCAGGCCAGATGTGGACAAACGAAAGTCTGGCAGATATGGGAGTTAACGCGATTTATAACACATTCCGTTATGACAGGATAGGCCGACGTATATATATGTATGATGCCCTTGCCAATGTCTCTCAGAACCGTGACGGGGAAGCTCTTTTGCAGGGAACCGCAACAACAGGCGCAGACTTGTTCAGCGGTTATTGGAAAGAACATTATGAAGGTGTAAGCCGTGCAAACGATGCAATCACCAACCTGCCGGAAAAAGCTCCTTTATCAGCTGAAAAAATGGGACGTTTGGTTGCCGAATCTAAATTCCTGCGTGCATTCTTCTATTACAGATTAAACGAAGTGTTCAAAGGTGTTCCGATCTATACGACTCCCACAAGTGTCAGCGAGTATACCCTGGGCCGCGAAACAGAAGCAAAAGTATGGGAGTTTATCATCAGCGATCTGACCGATTGCATCAACGAGCCTAATTTTCCGGACCGTTATGTAAAAGGTAACTCTCTTTACGGACGTGCAACCAAAGGTGCCGCATATGCATTGCGCGGAAAGGCATATATGTGGCTAAAGGAATGGGCAAAAGCGGAAGCCGATTTCAAAAAAGTAGGAGAAGCGGGATATAAACTGTTTGAAGGAAGCTATAGCGACCTGTTCAAAGAGGCAAATGAACAATGCGAGGAAATGATCCTTACGGTTCAGAATATAGGAGTGGTAAACTGCGGATCAGATACGCAAAAGGCACTGGGTACACGTAGTTCATACGGATCAGGATGGAATACTTTTTGTCCGAACCCGGACCATGTCGACTCTTATGCAAATATAGACGGAAGCCCGTTCAACTGGGACGATATTATACCCGGCTACAATTTGATGAAGCCGAATGACAGAGTCGTATTCTTCCTGCGTGATAATATGACCGATGCTGAAAAAGGGAAAATCAATAGTCCAGAGATGTCACAATATCTTCCGGAAGGAAATGAGGCACGTATTATGAAAGCATATGAAAACCGCGATCCTCGTCTGAAAATGACTATAATCACACCGTATTCCACCTACAGAGGAGTTTTAAGCGGCAAGGAAAACACCGTGACCCTTAGACATCCGTACCGTACAGACAATCTTCCCGAACAGGATTTGCAGCTGGCATCAAGTGGTAAGTATTATTACCTGTATCGTAAGTTTGTTTACGAGGGATTGGATGAAACCCCTAGCCGTGACTACGGTCCGATCGACCAACCGATCATCCGTTATGCAGATGTTTTATTGTTGCAGGCAGAAGCCTTAAACGAACAGGGAAAAACTGCAGAAGCGATCGAATGCGTAAATAAAGTCAGGGCAAGAGCCGGAGTTGCATTACTGAACAGTAATCAATATACGCAGGTTGCAGGGCAAGACAATATGCGCGAACGTATCCGCAACGAACGTCGCTGGGAACTTAATTGCGAAGGAGTTCTTCTCTTCGATGAAATGCGCTGGAGAACATGGGAGAATACATTCAAGCCGACAAACGGGACGAAAGAAATCTGGGGAGGTATTTATAAATCATGTGCAGCATGGAAAGGTGATTATATGTATGCATGGCCAATCCCGCTCAAGGAATGCCAGATGAATACAAACCTTATTCAAAATGACGGATGGACTAACTAATCTCACTGATTGAAAGAATAAAGGGTCCGGTATTTTTAATCCGGCCCTTTTTCACTATTATTGTATCTACTTTAAAAATTACAGAATTATGATCGATAATAATATAAGAAGCATTTTATTAACCGGAGGATTCACAAGTACGATTCTTTTAGGCGGTTGTAATGTTCCCTTACCTCCTCAAACAGATCACCCCAATGTAATTTACGTATTTCCCGATCAGATGCGTAACCATGCAATGGGGTTCTGGAGAAAAGCCGGATTTCGAGATGCCGTACATTTTACCGGCGACCCGGTATATACACCCAATCTAAACCAGTTTGCCGACGAATCCATCGTGCTAACCTCGGCAATGAGTAATTTCCCGGTCAGTAGTCCTTACAGGGGGTGCTTTTTTACCGGAAAATTCCCGACAAACAGCGGAGTGCCTTTGAACTGCAAGGCAGACCGCCCTGTGAGTTCACTACCTATAGATGCTGAATGCATCAGTGATGTATTCAGCAAATCCGGTTATAATTGTGCTTATATCGGTAAGCTGCATCTGGACCACCCGACCCCGAACGACCCGGATAATCCGGGGGAATACGTAGGAGAAGCCCGTCCCGCCTGGGATGCTTATACTCCTCCAGAACGCAGACATGGGTTCGATTACTGGTATTCGTATGGGACATTCGACGTACATAAGCACCCGCATTACTGGGACACGGAAGGAAAGCGCCACGATATAAATGAGTGGTCTCCCAAACATGAAGCCGATAAGGCGATCGCTTATTTGCGTAATGAAGGGAATGTCAGGGATAAAAATAAACCGTTTTTTATGGTAGTAAGTTTCAACCCACCACACGGTCCTTATCATTCCCTGAACGATTGCATGGAGGAAGATTACAATCTTTATAAAGACAAACCGCTGGATAGCCTGCTGATACGTCCGAATGTAAATTTCAATATGTCTAAAAATAAATGTGTCCCCTATTATTTTGCATCTGTAACCGGAGTAGACCGGGAATTCGGGCGTATACTGGAAGAATTGAAAAAACTGGGGCTGGATAAAAGCACAATTGTCGTATTCACTTCCGACCATGGGGAAACAATGTGTAGTCAAGGTGTAGAAGATGCCAAAAATTCTCCTTATGCTGAAAGTATGAACGTACCTTTCCTTATCCGCTATCCCCAGAAACTGGCTCCGCGGATCGATCAGGAAATGATACTTTCCACACCGGATATTATGCCCACATTACTTGGACTCTCAGGTTTAGGGAATAAAATCCCTACAGCTGTTGAAGGCAGGAATTATGCAGACTGGTTCCTGGAAAAAAGTAAAAGAACCCCTTTACGGAATGCTGCATTATATATACGGAATGCTGACGGCGAAAAGGATGCAGATGGTAATATTACTTCTTATTTTCCTATAGCACGAGGTATCAAAACAACACGGTACACACTGGCTCTTACTATCAACAAGAATACTAAGGAATTGGAAAATGCCCTTTTGTTCGACGATCTGAATGATCCCTACCAGATGCATAACCTCCCTTTGGAGGAAAACAAGGAAGTTGTAGCTATGCTTTGCGAAAAAATGGTGCCTCTGCTTGTAGAGGCTAACGACCCCTGGTATAAAGAACATATTCTAAAAAATATGATTCCTTACAATTAAGATAAGACCTCTTTTCTTCAATTGTATGGAAAGAGGTCTTTCTTATAGCCACAGATAGATTTCAAATATCAAGCAAAAAGCTTTGATTTCTGTAATAATGATTCTATTTTTGATTCGTTGAATATGCTTGTGTATGCTAAAAATCAAACGTTGTTTCCCTATAATACTATTAATCTGCATTTTACTTAAAACAAATATAAGTCAGGCAGAGACAGATTATTTTTTCAAACAAATATCCATACAGGATGGTATGTCCCAATCTAACGTGAAATGTATTCTCTGCGACTATAAAGGACAGATATGGGTAGGTACACTTTCCGGATTGAACAGATACGACAGACAAACGATAAAACAATATGAATCTGATAGCAATGACCATTTTTCTCTCCCGAACAATGAAATTGTCTTTTGCATTGAAGATTCACTATACAACATATGGGTAAGTACCGAACGGGGAACAGCTAAATATGACCGGGAAAAGGATAATTTTATTCCGGTAGAAACGATTGACGGAGAACCGGTTAATGCACATGCCCACCTTACAACCGAAGGAGGTATCCTGTTTGCCGGACACAATAAATTCTTTAAATATTCGTATGCAGATAACAGCATACGGAACCTACCGGTAAATGGACCGGAGAAAGTAAATGCCTACATCAAGAAATTATGCCTGTACGATGCCCACACTCTATTAGTGTCAACACGCAGGAATGGAATATGGATGTACAATACAGGGACAGGCTTCATCCGGAGATGCCCGTTTATCCCGGAAAAAAATATCCGTGCACTTCATGTAGATGCCACCCAAACCATATGGGTAGCACCCTATGGAAAAGGATTATATGGTTATAATTGGGTAGGGAAACAGATATATCATTTTTCAACTGAAAATTCTGAGTTGACTAATAATATTATTCTCGATATATTGGAAAAGGATAATGAACTATGGCTGGCAACCGATGGCGGAGGTATTAACATATTAAACCTGAAAACCAAGACAATCCGCTCTATTGAGCATACTCCCGGAGATGAACATTCGTTACCCTCAAATTCTTTCAGTTGCTTATACAGCGACAGCGAAGATAATGTCTGGGCCGGAAGTATACGTTCCGGACTAATCGGCATCAAACAGGTATATCTGCGAACCTACAAGGATGCACCAATGAATATACCATACGGACTTAGCGAAAAAGCTGTTTCCTGCCTGTATGAAGACAAAGGCAGAATTATCTGGATCGGAACAGACGGGGGTGGCGTTAATCGTTTCAATCCGGAAACACGAACCTTTACCCATTATCCCTCAACATATGGGTTAAAAGTTATTTCGATTACAAACTACAGCGATACAGAATTGCTGTTATCGCTATACGGTAAAGGTATTTTCCTGTTCAACAAACAAACCGGGAAGACCGGACAACTTCTGTTCCGCAACCAAACAGAAAACGACCAATTATTCAGACGGGGAATGGCAGTCAATATCTTCCGTGCTGCAAATGAAAAAATATATCTTTTCGGAACCAAGGTCTATGAATTCAACCCAGCAAGCCAGATATTCACTGAAGTGACTTTTAATATTCCAACAGATAATTTTTTTATCCTACAACCTTTTTACTCTACCCCGGAAGAAACCTACCTATTCTGTATGTTTGGAATTTATGTACTTAAGCACAAGGAAAACAAACTCTATTCCCTTTTTTTAAGTAACGAAGAAATACTCCATACTAATGCAGCCTGCTATAGTCCCGACGGAACTATATGGATAGGGACAACCAAAGGATTATACCGGTTAGATACCAAAACTCAGGAAGTTAAAAATATTCACACTCCCCTGTTTAAAAATATAAATTCACTTTGCTCCGACCCTAAAGGCAGAATCTGGGTCGGAGCAAAGAGCATGCTCTTTGCTTATTTACCGGAAAAGAATAATTTCATCCTGTTCGATTCGTCAGATGGCGTTTCGGTAAATGAATTTATATCCAGGGCTAACTTGACTGCACAAAATGGCGATATTTACATGGGAGGCGTATCCGGAATGCTCCATATCCGAAACAACATGTCAATCCCTACTTATCCGGACCCGGTTATCAACCTACTCGACGTAGAACTGGACGGTGTTCCTGTCGGATACAAGATAACATCGGAAAATGATTTGATATCCATTCCCTGGGATCATTCATCACTTATCATCAAAATTATAGCAAAAGAAAAAGACTTGTTACGAAAAAAGGTATTCCGCTACTGGATTGAAGGACTTTCTGACAAATATATCGAAACACAGGATCATTCTATTTCACTCAGGTCGTTACCTGTTAGAAATTACAAAATATGGGTGTCGGTAAGTCAAAGAGACGGCAACTGGAGTAGTCCTGTCAAAATATTAACGGTAGAAGTACCCCCCCCCTGGTGGAAGACGACTTGGTTCTTTTTGCTCTCCATACTACTCATAACTGGTAGCATTGTGTTCTTTGTGCAACTGATCATCAAGCAAAAGGAAGATAAGTTACAATTAGAAATGAAAGAACATGAAAAAAAGACATATGAAGACAAAGTCCGGTTCCTTATTAATATCAGCCATGAATTACGGACTCCGCTGACATTGATATATGCTCCGTTAAAACGTATTCTGGGATCTGACAAAATAAAAGACGAGGAGACCAATAACCAACTGACCACGGTGTATAAGCAAGTTTCACAGATGAAGAACCTGATCAACATAGTACTGAATGTCCGGAAAATGGAAACAGGTAATGATACTGTTAATTACAAAGTCCATCCTTTACCAGAATGGATACGGTCTGTTGCCGAGGATTTCAGACAGGAACTGGATAATAAAAATATAAAACTAGCATACAACTTTGCTCCGGATATAAAAGACTTGGCTTTTGATGAAGCCAAGTCTCAGATAATATTATCCAACTTATTAATGAATGCTTTAAAATACAGCGAAGAAGATACACTGATCACTTTATCCGTCAAAAAAGTAGAAAATTACATTCGTATTTCCGTTTCAGATCAAGGTATTGGTTTACAAAACTTAGATCTATCCCGTTTATTTACCCGTTTTTATCAGGGGAACCAAAAACAAGACCTTAGCAGTAGTGGCATCGGCTTATCTTATTCACGCATACTGGCCGAACAACAAGGAGGCCGCCTCAATGCCATGGATAATACCGACAAAGGAGCCACATTCTATTTAGAATTGCCTGTTAAAAACCAGGCTGGAGAAAGTGAAAGCCAAACAAAACCCTATCTAAATGACTTATTGTTTACACAGGAAGTATCAACTCCTGAAATACAGAATTTCATGCTTGACTCTTATTCTGTCCTGATCGTTGAGGATCAGACAGACCTGCGTAACTGGCTAAAGGGAATATGCCGGGAATACTTCAAGAGCGTATATACCGCAGAAGATGGTATTCAAGCGATAGATATAACAAAACGACGTTTGCCGGATATCATTGTCAGTGATATAATGATGCCACGTATGGATGGTTTCAAACTCTGTAAGCAAATAAAAGGTAGTATCGAAATCAGTCATATTCCGGTTATCTTACTGACAGCCAGGAATGATGCAAACAGCACGACTACCGGTTATAAACTGGGAGCCGACAGTTACATATCCAAACCTTTCGATATAGATTTTCTGCTTATAGTCATCCGTAATCTCTTAAAAAATCGGGAAACTGTAAAACTGAAATACAAGGAAAGCCTATCCTTCGCAATTCCGCAAGAAAGTACATTCAGCTACGCGGACGAACAGTTTATTCAGAAATTAAATCTGTTAATCCTGGATAATCTGGATAATCCGGAACTGGACGTAAATTTCCTGATAACCAATATGGCAATGAGCCGAGCTTCCTTATACAGCAAGATGAAAGCTGTTCTGGACATTGGTCTGAACGATTATATAAACAAATTCCGAATGGAAAAAGCGACACAGCTACTTACACAAACAGAACTGAGCATAGAAGAAGTATCGGAACAAAGTGGCTTTGGAAGTCAACGCTATTTCAGTAGTTTATTTAAACAAACTTATGGTATCTCACCTTCAAAATACAGACAGGAAAAACGCAAATAGAAAAATACAAATAATAATATCACAGGCTCAAAAAGTAACCATTTATCACAATACACTATGATTTATTTACGAAACAAAACATTCAAAAGAATAAATATTCTATTCTTTTACTTTTTTTATAGTCTTCCAGCAAAGAAAATTGCGAGATTTTGTTATTTTTGCATGCAATTTATAACTTGGCGGAGATTGTTTTGATCGCTTCCCACAACACTTATTGTCATAAATATTAGATATGGAAAACATAGAAACTGGACTTTTGTTAATGGTAGTCGGAATGACCACGGTATTTGCAATTCTTTTAATCGTAATCTATTTAGGAAAAGGATTAATCACATTGGTTAACAAGTACGCACCGGAAGAAGTCATCGTAAAAAAACAAGTAACAACACAACCTGTTGCGGCCGGACAGTCCGGAAATATTCCGGGTAAGACTACCGCCGCTATCGTAGCCGCTGTCAGCATGGTAACAGGTGGACAAGGAAAGGTTACCAAAATTGAAAAATTATAATACTAGCTATACATAATATATCATGAAAAGAGAAATCAAATTCAGTTTGGTCTTCAGAGACATGTGGCAATCTGCCGGAAAATATGTTCCCAGAGTAGACCAGCTAACCAGAGTTGCCCCCGCTATTGTTGAAATGGGCTGTTTTGCCCGCGTTGAAACCAACGGAGGGGGATTCGAGCAAGTTAATTTACTATTCGGAGAAAATCCCAATAAAGCCGTACGTGAATGGACGAAGCCATTCCATGAAGCAGGTATTCAAACACATATGCTGGACCGTGCACTGAACGGCCTCCGCATGAGTCCGGTTCCGGCAGATGTACGCCAGCTATTCTACAAGGTAAAGAAAGCACAGGGCACCGACATCACCCGTACATTCTGCGGCCTGAATGACGTACGCAACATTGCTCCTTCCATCCAGTATGCCAAAGAAGCCGGGATGATCTCCCAGTGTTCGCTTTGTATCACCCACTCGCCTATCCACACGGTCGAATATTATACCAAGATGGCCCTGGAACTGATCGAACTGGGAGCAGACGAAATATGTATCAAGGATATGGCAGGTATCGGACGTCCTTATTCATTGGGACAGATCGTTGCCAATATCAAAGCGAAACACCCTGAAATACCTATCCAGTATCATAGCCATGCAGGTCCCGGATTCAATGTAGCTTCTATCCTGGAAGTGTGCAACGCCGGTTGCGACTATATCGACGTAGGTATGGAGCCGCTGTCATGGGGTACAGGCCATGCCGACCTGCTGACCGTGCAGGCCATGTTGAAAGATGCCGGTTACAAAGTACCGGAAATCAATATGGAAGCCTACATGAAAGTACGCAGCATGATCCAGGAATTTATGGATGATTTCTTAGGATTGTATATCAGTCCGAAAAACCGCCTGATGAACTCATTGCTGATTGGCCCGGGACTTCCCGGCGGTATGATGGGTAGCCTGATGTCTGACCTGGAAAAGAATCTGGAATCGATCAACAAAAACAATATCAAGAACAACAAGCCGCTGATGTCGCAAGACCAGCTGCTGATCAAGCTGTTCGACGAAGTGGCTTATGTATGGCCACGTGTCGGTTATCCTCCATTGGTAACACCGTTCAGCCAGTATGTAAAGAACCTGGCACTGATGAACGTAATGCAGATGGAAAAAGGGAAAGCACGCTGGAGCATGATCGCCGACGACATCTGGGATATGCTTCTCGGAAAGGCCGGAAGACTGCCTGGTCCGCTGGCTCCTGAAATCATCGAAAAGGCAAAAGCCGAAGGACGCGAATTCTTCGAAGGAAATCCGCAGGACAACTACCCGGATGCTCTTGACAAATATCGTAAGATGATGAACGAGAAACAATGGGAAACCGGCGAAGACGACGAAGAGTTGTTCGAATATGCAATGCACCCGGCTCAGTACGAAGCCTACCGTTCCGGAAAAGCGAAAGTTGAATTTCTGGCTGATGTTGCCCAGAAAAAAGCTGCTTTGCAGGAAAAGGCACAACCGGCAGCACTGGCCACAGCCGCTCCGGCAGCTTTGCCTACAACACCCCAGGTGCTGACTGTAGATGTAGACGGACAGCCTTACCGCGTAACAGTTGCCTTCGGAGATACAGCTAATACCGCACCGGCAACTGCTCCTGCCCAGGCCGCACAACCCGCAGCACCGGCCGCTCCAGCACCTGCCGGAGCCGGAAATGAAATTCTTTCACCACTGGAAGGAAAATTCTTCCTGGTAAAGAACACTTCCGACACGCCGCTTAAAGTTGGTGATATGGTAAAAGAAGGCGATGTGCTTTGTTATGTGGAAGCAATGAAAACATATAATGCCGTACGTTCGGAATTCAGCGGAAAGATCACTTCCATCAACTACGCTGGTGGCGACACGGTTTCTGAAGACGACATATTAATGACTATACAGTAATGAACGAGATATTTCAAAATCTGTATGAAATGACTGCGTTCAGCAACATTATTGCTGAACCGCAGTTCCTGATCATGTATGCAATCGCATTCATATTGCTTTATCTGGGTATCAAGAAGCAATACGAACCTTTGCTGCTTGTTCCTATTGCATTCGGGGTATTGCTCGCCAATTTCCCCGGAGGTGACATGGGGGTGATCCAGGCTGATGAAAACGGATTGATCAATATTAACGGGGTAATGAAAAACATCTGGGAAATGCCGCTGCACGACATTGCGCATGAACTGGGAATCATGAATTTCATCTATTACATGTTGATCAAGACCGGTTTCCTTCCGCCAATCATTTTTATGGGTGTAGGAGCATTGACCGACTTCGGCCCGATGCTTCGTAATCTTCGCCTGTCGATTTTCGGTGCGGCTGCCCAGGTAGGTATTTTCACCGTTTTACTGGTAGCGATCCTGATGGGATTCACTCCGCAGGAAGCGGCTTCACTGGGTATCATCGGTGGCGCAGACGGTCCTACGGCTATCTTTACCACCATCAAACTGGCTCCGCATCTATTAGGCCCGATCGCTATCGCAGCTTATTCATACATGGCGTTGGTTCCGGTAATCATCCCTTTGGTGGTTAAAGCGCTCTGCTCTAAAAAAGAGTTATGTATCAATATGAAGGAACAGGAAAAGAAATATCCGTCAACTACCGAGATCAAGAATCTGCGGGTGTTGAAAATTATTTTCCCCATTGTTGTGACGACTGTTGTAGCATTGTTCGTTCCAAGTGCTGTGCCTTTGATCGGTATGCTGATGTTCGGTAACTTGGTAAAAGAAATCGGAACCAATACATTCCGTCTGTACGATGCCGCCTCCAACAGTATCATGAATGCAGCAACAATCTTCCTGGGACTATCGGTAGGTGCAACCATGACGGCAGAAGCCTTCCTGAACTTTACAACGATCGGTATTGTGATCGGCGGATTCCTGGCTTTTGCCTTGTCTATCGCCGGCGGTATCTTCTTCGTAAAACTGTTCAACCTGTTCACCAAGAAGAAAATCAATCCGCTTATCGGTGCAACCGGATTAAGTGCCGTCCCGATGGCTTCACGTGTTGCCAATGATATCGCATTGCAATACGATCCCAAAAACCATGTATTGCAGTATTGCATGGCCAGCAACATTTCCGGCGTAATCGGTTCGGCTGTTGCAGCCGGCGTATTGATCTCGTTCCTGGGATAAAAAAACTGCAACTATTTATAAAAAGTCCCTGTAATCTGCTCAATGCAAGTTGCAGGGATTTTTGTTTAATACATTTTTTGGAGAACAAAGCGGTTAATTCCGGACTTTTTACACGAATATTAACCTTTTCTAATAAATAAATTGCCCGCAAATGCTGTAATCCAAAAATAAATACTTTAATTTGTGACTTGATATAGGAATGCTTTTTATCCTTTTCTTAAATGTGATTGAATATGAAGGACACTCATGAAACTAATCTGCCAGCTGAAGAGACCGGCAAATTAGAAGAAACTAAAGCACCGGAAGTAACACCGGAAAACACTGCGGCTGAAGTTGAAACAACTGAAACCCCGGATGAAGCGACAGCGAACGCTATCAGCAAATTGTCAAAAGAAGAGATTCTTGAAAAATTGGCAGAACTGGTAAATGCTGCTGCCGAAACGGCACGCAACGAAGTGGAATCGTTGAAACAGGCATTTTATAAAATCCACAGAGCCGAAGTTGAAGAATCGAAGAAAACATTCCTCGAAGGTGGTGGAGAAGAAAAGGATTTCGTCGCTCCTGAAGATGAAGGCGAAGACAAACTGAAAGAATTGCTGGCCGTTTTTAAAGAAAAAAGAGCTGCAATCCTGGCAGAAGAAGAACGCATAAAGGCTGCGAACTATGCACTGAAACTTCAATTGATCGACCAGTTAAAAGTGCTGACCGAAAGTCAGGACGACTTCAATAAGCTATACAACGACTTTAAAGACATCCAGCAGAGATGGAAAGAAATTAAAGCCGTACCACAGGAACATGCAAACGAACTGTGGAAAAACTATCAGACTTACAGCGAAAGATTCTATGATATAATCAAGATCAATAACCAGTTCCGCGATTACGACTTCAAGAAAAATCTGGAATTGAAAACTGCTCTATGTGAAACAGTTGAAAAGCTGCAAACCGAACCGGATGTCGTGTCCGCATTCCACCAGCTTCAAAAACTACATCAGCAATGGCGTGAGATCGGTCCGGTTGCCAAAGAACTGCGCGAAGAGTTATGGGCTCGTTTCAAAGCGGCTTCTACCGTGATCAACAAACGTCATCAGGAGCATTTCGAATCGCTGAAATCGAAAGAACAGGAAAACCTGGTTGCAAAAACAGCTATCTGCGAAGAAATAGAAGGTATCGACTTCGATGCTTTGAAGACATTCAAAGACTGGGAAGAAAAGAATAAAGAGGTGATCGCTTTACAGGATAAATGGAAAACAATCGGTTTCGCACCGAAAAAATCCAATGTAAAGATTTTCGAACGCTTCCGCGCTGCCTGTGATGTATATTTCAACAAGAAAAGCGCTTTCTACAAGAATATCAAGGAAGAGATGGAAAAGAATCTCGAACTGAAAAAAGCCTTGTGTGAAAAAGCGGAAGCTCTGAAAGACAGCGTAGAATGGAAGAGTACGACTGAAAAAATGATCGCTCTTCAGAAAGAATGGAAAACGATCGGTTCGGTTGCCCGCAAGCACTCGGATGTTGTATGGAAACGTTTCATTTCTGCCTGTGATTATTTCTTCGAACAGAAAAATAAAAATGTTTCCTCCCAGAAGGGCGTAGAACAGACAAATCTGGCCGCTAAAAAAGCATTGATCGAAAAGATCAATAAGCTGGACGAAACATTAAGTGCAGATGAAGCATTGGCTGAACTGAAAGACATGATGGCTGAATGGAATGCAATCGGTCATGTACCTTTCAAGGAAAAAGATAAAATCTATAAAGAATATCACGAAGCAGTAGACAGCCAGTTCGACCGTTTGAAAGTAGACCAGACAGATCGTAAGATGCAGTCATTCCGCAGTAACCTGAACGATATGGCAGGCGAACATGGAAAAGGCAAACTGTATGGCGAACGTGAAAAGCTGATGAGAATGTATGACCGCATGAAAAATGAATTGCAAACATACGAAAACAATATCGGCTTCCTCAGCATCTCCTCGAAAGGCGGTGGCGGTCTCGTGAAAGAGATGGAGCGCAAGATCGAAAAACTAAAAGATGAGATGGCGCTCATAATTAAAAAGATCGATGCAATAGATGAAAATCTTGAATAAATAAAACGAAGCCGTCTCGCTAACAGACGGCTTCGCTGTTTATATACATCTACTATTTTATATGATATCCCAGATACATTTATTTAATCCCGGACATGAAACTGCCGTACTGCTAGGCACGGAGAACTATACACCTCCGGCAAACGTACGAAGAATGATACAGGAGTTATCATATCTTCCTGTATGGTATGCCGATAGCAACGATTACGTATTTACAGAAGAGATCGCTTCGCCCCGTTTCTTTTCTTTACAACCCAAAGAGCTCAGGCCGTTTGCCACGCTTGTTTCCGTAAAAGAATTGAAAGAGTTAGCTCCTTCTCTTCCGGAACTGGCTGCGTCTCCCTGGGGAATATCTCCGCACAGCCTGTACGTCTTTGAGAAACTGAAACAAGAATTACAATTGAATTTATCCGTACCGACCTGGAAAGAAGAATATTTCCGGCTGACCGGCAGGCAGACAGCAGCAGAATGCCTTGAACGAATCCGCCAGCTGTTACCCGACCTTCCCATACCGGCTACTCCAAAATTCTGTAAAAAGATCAGGGAAATAGAAAAATACCTGATCCTACAAAATGCCCCTTTTGTTGTAAAGACTCCTTATTCTTCGTCCGGACGCGGTTTACACTGGATACCGGAGCGCAAACTCACCCCCAAAGACCGTACCTGGATAGAAGGGGCTATCAATAAACAGGGCACTGTCAGTATTGAATGCGGACTAGACAAGGTCCATGATTTAGCGATGGAGTTTTATTCCGATGGGAAAGGCCATGTCACCTATGAAGGACTCTCCGTCTTCAGTACGGAAAAAAAAGGTTCCTACTCCGGAAATGTATTGGGAAGTCAGGAATATCTGGCTACACCGATCAAACGTTGGATAGGAGAAGATGTTTACCAGCGGACCCAGGAAGCGGTTACAGAAGCCCTGAAAAGCATTTATGGAAATATATACCATGGATATCTGGGAGTGGATATGATCGTCTACAAAACAAAAGACGGTTCGTATGCCCTCCATCCCTGTATCGAGATCAATATGCGCTATACGATGGGAATGGTCGCCCTCCGCCTCAGTCAAAGATATCTGGCTCCGCATGCCATTGGCGATTTCCATATCACTTATGACAGTAAAGCCGGAGATGCCTACGAACGTCATCGTTTCATGAAAGGAGCTTACCCGCTCACCATAGAAAATGGCAAAATCAGGGAAGGATACTTGTCTTTATGCCCGGTGACAAAGGAGACAAAGTACAGAGCCTATATTTTAGTTGTGTAGATAGTTTTCTCTATCTACACAATTGTTCAATAATCTCTTTTTCCAGAGGATACCTAACGACCAGTTCTTCTTTCCGGGCCAGTTCGAAATCTTTATATTCAAATCCAGGAGCGACAGCACAACTTACCAATGTAAAACCTTTCGGATTTTTCAGGCGGGCAGCAAACCAAATATCAGGTTCAACAGTGATCTGTAACTGTCCTCCCTCCTGATCCGAAAGTTCACGACAAACAAGTTGTCCTTTTTCGAAAGAATAGATATGTAAAGGTTCGCCCTTATGGAAAAACCAGCTTTCCGGAGATTGAATACGGTGAAAAGCCGAAAAGTCCGCCTCTTCCAACAGATAATAGATCGTTGTCAACACTCTGCAGTCGGATGGATATCCGGGAATAGGTTTCCACCTGTCCGGACGATATACTTCTTTAAAATAACCACCCTCCGGATGCAGAGACATATTTAGTTTTTCAATCCAATAAGAAGAATCCTTGCTACGATCCATAAGCTGTATATCTTATTATTTATGACGACGAACGCTACGAATAGTACCCGTCTTTTCTGTTCCTAATTTATACCCCAAAGATAATCCAAATGTAAATGTACGGTCACGTATTCCATCCGATAAACAGGTGAAACTAGGTAAATAAGCGATATTAAATCCTAATTGCATATTCCTGAAGTCTTTCCGGATGCCACCCACACATTTCAAACCGAACAGGACAGGATGAATGCCATCCAACTTTTCTTTGGTGGGTTCAAAATCAGAGGGACGGTGTTCATCAAAATCAACATAAGTTACTACCACCGATTTCAATTTAAAATCAAGACGGGGACCAACACCGATAAAAAAGGTATATCCGTCATGACTTGTCTTTTTAATGTCGAATGTCGTACTCAATGTGAGGTAATGTAACTTATCTTTTTCTGTAACTCTCCCCCACTCTTCTCCTGTCACCGAATTATAAGGTATTTTCACCTGACCACCTCTTCGGGTATAACCGATATTGCTGGATAAATTATACCAGCCTTTATCCAAATACTGATACCCTAACGACATCTGATAGGGATAGACCTTATTCGTACTGGCTTTTTTTGCTCGCATAGATGTTATGCCAAAACCGTTTTCCAACGTTATCACTTGTGCATTTCCCTTTACGGCAATACATAACAACATACACACCAACCATACACAACTCTTATTTTTCATAATCTTCATTTAATTCGTTATGAGAATTAAACGAGAGTCGAAACAATTTCGTATGTTACCCCTCTATATTTAGGACGACTACAGGGGATTTTTTATTATACTGGCAAAAACAGCGTCTCTGCAATTACGTGCAACAGGTATTTCATGGCCTGCCACATTCAGGACATTCCCTTCGACCAAATTAACATGGTTCACATTCACGATATATGAACGGTGTGTTTGTATAAAACTTTCTTCGGGCAAAGAGTTGATGATATTTTTCATTGTGGAATGAACCAGAATCTTTTCTTTCAGCGTATAAATAGATATGTAGTTTTCCAGGCCTTCCACAAAAAGAATATCTTTAAAAAACACCTTCTTCATCTGTTTATCGCTCTTCACAAAAAAGAAATCCTTTACTTCGACAGGTACCTCTTTCTGAAGAAGATCATGCACTTTATTAACAGCTTTCAGGAAACGCTCAAAAGAGATTGGCTTCAATAGATAATCCGTCACATCAAGTTCATACCCCTTCAGGGCATATTGTTCATAAGCGGAGGTGATGATCACCTTGGGTGGATTTGTCAGGGTAGCCAGTAAATCCAGGCCGGAAAGATAAGGCATCTCTATATCCAGAAAGAGCAAATCCGGTTGTTCGGTTTTCAACAGGGTGTTCAATTGGATGGCATCTTCACATACTCCCGTCAACGTCAGGAAATTCACTTTCTCCACATACGACTGCAATCCCTGACGGGCTACCGGTTCATCATCGGTAATAATACATTTTATATTCATACGCTTTCTGTTTCAATCATTAATTTAGCCACAAAATGATCCGGCTGTTCCTGTAGATCCAGACTATGTTTATCCGGATACAAAAGGAGAAGCCTCCTTCTAAGATTTTCCAGTCCTATCCCCTTCCGATGTGATTTTATCTCTGCATCCAACGGTTTGGAATTAAATAGACTGAACAGGATCTTACCTTTCTCACACGACATATCCAGATCAATATGGTAATCGCCTCCTACATACTTAAAAGCATTCTCTATCAACGGAAGGAAAAGTAACGGGTAAATTTCCTGCTCCTTTAAATCTTCCGATATACGAACATTCAGCACCAAACGTTCACTCATACGTAAACGCTGAAAATTCATATAGGTCTTCAAATAATCAATTTCTTTTTGAATAGGAACTTTCTTATTTCCGCCATATAACTGATAACGTAATAAATCCGACAGCATCTCCAAAGTATGCCGGGGAACCTTATTCTTCTCATCAATCTGGAAATAAACCGTGTTCAAAGCATTAAAAAGGAAATGAGGGTGATATTGCGCCCGAAGAAATTTCAATTCGATTTCCAATTGGTCAACCTTGATTTTCTCCATTTGCAAGGATTGCTGATTGTACTCTTTCTCCAACTTGTCATTACGGATAATGATGTAATACAAAAAGAAATACAATATACAAACGACATCTGCTATTACATAATCGGCAATCTTATCCCCCAGAAATAAAATACCTATGTTATCTCCCAGGTACAATATCAGATTCACGGCAAAAAACAGATAAACCAGCAACAATGTGTATTCCAACATTACCGAAATATTTTTAGCCCTGACTCTCTTCATATAGTAACGGGCATAAAAGTCAAATGCATAACTCATTAAAACCGATACGAATAATGCCAACAGATGAAATGGTACTGAATTTGACCAAAACGGATTATGCGACGGTAAATCAGTCACCAACCGTATTGTGTTAAACATTACGACACCCAGAATCAGCGGAGATATCCAACGAGATAATGACTTCATATCCTTCTCTTTATTTTATTATTACAAATTTATTCTTTTACTCTGATCTATATCACTTTTACGACCGGAATCTTTCGTCTCATATCCTTTACTGAAGCGCCAGGAAAAAGATATGCCGACCAATGTGTTATCATACCGTTCTTTGGTAAAAGCCCGTTGTCCCGGTACTGCCAGTTCCATATTGTACCGATAAGAATGAAAAATATCCCGGGCAAATAAGCCCACCGTTGCTTTATCTTTCAATACTTTCTTCTGTATCCCACAATTCACTTGCCAGACAGGACTGAGCGTGGCTTGTCCTGCCGCCATTTTTCCGTTATAGGAACCGGATAACTCGGCGCTCCATCCTTTACCAAAGCTAAACTGATTATTTAACCCGGCAATCCAGGTACAATCTTCATTCACTTTATTGGATAATTCCTCCGACCATTGATAACGGTTATAGATAAATGCCGCATTGGCATTCAGGTTCCAGAAAGAAGCTAACGAAAGTACCCCTGTATTTACACGGGGTCCCAATGATATTGCCCGGGTCAGATTAAGGGGAGTGATAAAAACACGTTTGTTTTCTTCTACAATATAACTTTTTACTATTGCTTTACTGGTATAGGAAAATAGAAAACCGGCCTTGAACAAATCCTTAAAAGCATAGGATACCTCTATATTATCCGTCTTCTCCGGCTTTAATAAGGTATTGCCTCTTTCATAAGTATAATTGTCAAATATATAGGCAGACGGATTGAGGTCACCATAATTTGGGCGGTTGATACGTTTCCCGTAAAACAAAGAGACTTTGCCTTTTCCCAAAGGATATTCCATCAATACGGTCGGAAATAAATCTATACTATGAGCCGAGAAAGAGGAATCGCAGGATGCAGATGTTTGCCGCCCTTTATACCTCGTATGTTCCAAACGAAGTCCCGCCTGAACAGACAGTTGCCCGAACCGGGCGTTTCCTTCCACATAAGCGGCATTGATATTTTCTTTATAGGAGAAACCCTGGGTAAAATTATCATCACCAATCCATGTATCCTGTTCACGGTTTGCATACAAGGCATCGTTATCTATGGAAACATACGAAGATTTTGCTCCCAGGTTCAATATCCAGTCATTTTCGAACGGAAGTTTCAGATTTATCTGTCCGGCGTACAGATGAATGTTTCCTTTGATATCTCCCCGCAGAGAATCCTGTCTTTCAGTCTGATTGCTCAAGTTCCGGAAAGAATTATAGATAAACTGATCCTCATCCGAATGAACGTTCAGATAGTCGAACGAAGCATCCAGCACTTTGCCGGTAGAATCAAACCGGTGCGTCAGCGTTATCCCGCCGGAAAAGTTTCTTCTATGCCTGTCATTCAGGTTTAAAGTATGTGCCGTTGAATCCGGGACATTCTGCGGACATAAGGAAAAAGAAGAGTTCATATCCCCTTCATTTTCTCCATGAAACAAATTTCCATTCGTTGAAACTCCGATTGTCGTACGGGGCGACAGATAGATGTCCACACCCGTCCGGTAATAATGGGAGGCATAGGGTGATTCACTATAAGAGTCCTGATATAACTTCAATTCAGAGGACAGTCCGGTCAACTCTTCGGAATATAAGCGGTTTATTTCCAGATCATGTTGGTCGTTCCCCTGATAAAGGGAATAAGTCAGGTAAAAATTAAACTTACCATTCCGCCTGTTTAAGGAGATACTACCATTGCCTTTGCTGCGTATTCCCTGGGAGATGCCACCGTTTACCGATAAGTTCAATCCCTGAAGTTTAATCTTTTTCGTATGGATATCGATCAGTCCGGAGTTGCCGCTGGCATCATAACGGGCAGAAGGATGCGTGATCAGGTCGATCTTATCGGCAGTTGAAGCGGGAGTCGATTTCAACAGGTTAACTAGCTCCTGGCCGGAAAGGTAAGTCGATTTTCCATCGATCAGGACATTCACACCGCTTTTTCCATTCATATAGATGGTTCCATCCTTATTAACGACAATACCGGGAAGGGTTTCCAGCACTTCATACAAACTGCCTTGTTTACGGACCACAGATGCTTCCAGATGATATGTCATCTTATCCGCCTTTATTTCCAATTCGGGGAGTTTGGCAACGACAACAACTTCTTCAATATCCTGATCCGGGATGGTATCAGGCATAATGAACTGTGAAAAGGCATCCTCCGAAAAAAAGACACTCAATAATATAACCAATAAAAACTTGTTTCCACTCATATCTTTTGTTTTTACACCAAAAGTAGACGAGTGGAAACAAGCCCGGAAATTATTGTGACAAACGGAAGGATTCCTTTGACGAATGGTTATTCATCCTCAAATTCTTTCAATTCCTCCAATCCTTTTTCTATGGTTTCTATAGATTTCTTATCCACATATTTATAGCATAAATAACCGATGCAAACACCGAACAACACGCCTATCGCATCTACAATCATATGGTAAAGGCTACGGTAATGATGATGTATGAAAAAGATAGATACTATTACTATCAGAGCGACCAAAGGCCCCACAAACATTCCACAGCGCTGTATTTTTCTGAACTTTATACACCATGCCATAGCCTCATAAATAGATAGTTTATTCAAATCCAAACGCTCCAAAAAACGGAAATAACAAATACAGTAAATAAGAACGCTCCCCCCCAGCAATCCGGAAATAATCATTGCTGCCGGACGAATAACCACAATATTTTTCATAATCAACACTAAAATAAACATGATGAAAACAAGGACAATGCCTCCCCAATTCATCCATTTTAATCTTGACAGGGCCGAGTTGGTTCGTGTTACAATCATATCCTTAATAATCCTTTTATTCAATATCTCATTTTGTGCTAATCGCTCGTTCAACACATTCCAGCCTGCTTTTAATTCTTCCAGTTCCATATTCTTTTCAATTTAACTGTTTGACATGATTCTTAGTTTCTCTTTAATACGATTGAGTTTTACTGCCACATTATTACGGGAAAGTCCGGTAATATCCGCCATCTCCTGATAGCTCTTTTCTTCCAGCCAAAGCAGGATCAGTGCACGCTCCAAACGTCCCAGCCGGTTTATCATCCGGTAAAGTTCATAAAGCTGGGCTGTTTTATCTTCTTCTTCCGCAAAATTTTCCAGGTCGACCGAAATCGGTACCACTTCCGGTTTGGACTTTGACTTGCGGAAAAAAGAAATACAAGTATTCAGCCCGATGCGATACACCCAGGTGGAAGCCTTACACTCGCCCCGGAAGCGGGGAAATGCTTTCCACAGGTTTATCACGACCTCCTGATATAAATCATTCAGATTTTCCGGATCACTTGCATAGATATAGCAGACCTTATATATTACCTGCTTATATTCTTCTACAAGTGCGATAAACTCCTTCTCTTGTTGCTGTGCTTTCATTTACTAACAATCGTATTGTTTACTATATCAGTCGTATGCAAAGATGGATAATTACAAGGAAGATGAAAAATTATATTATTTATTAACAAAATAAATAGGGCCTGTTTCCTGGAAAACTCTACTTTTGTTTCAAATAAGAAACAAAGTTTCATATCAGAAACCATAAAACAATCTAAAAGGACCATGATTACTCAAGAAGAAATGCAAGAGAAAAACGCTGCAAAATACAATATTCCGATGCTGGAAAAGAGCTTCGAACTATTGGAATTTCTGGTTAACTACCCCAGCGGACTAACCATGCAGGAACTTGTGAATTTACTAGATACTCCCAAAACGACCATATACAGGCTGCTCAGCTCCATGCAAGGCATGGGCTACCTGACAAAAGATGCCGATACACAACGGTTCTCCTTATCCAAAAGATTTCTGAAACTGGGACTGGCCGCCCTGGGAGAATCAAATATCGTAGAACAATCATTAGCCCCGATGCGTGCCCTCCGCGATACGATCAAAGAGAGTGTCATGCTGGGTGTCTTTATGGAAAACCGGATAGTCCTTCTCGAACAAGTTTTAGGGTCACATAATTTCACCTTCCTGTTACGTCCCGGAACAAGTTTTTGCCTGCACGCATCGGCGCCAGGCAAAATATTTTTAGCCTATCTTTCGGACGAAGAACGCGAAAAGGCTATGCAAACCATCCAATACACAGTCTTCAACAAACATACGATAGCCGACGAAACGCAGATGCGCAAAGAGATCAACCGCATCAGAAAAATGGGGTATGCATCCGACCTGGAAGAAGAAATGGCCGGCGTTCATTGCATCGCCACTCCGATATTCAATCAGTTCGGGACCATCGCGGCCACCATTTGGACCTCCGGCCCATCCGGCCGACTGGATAAAGAAAAATTCCCGGAGACATCGAAAGAACTGATCCGGACTGCTCGTATTATCTCCGCTAACCTGGGGTATATTCCTGAATAAATTCTTACTTTCTTAATATTGGCATCATGAAAAGCTACTACAAATTCTTAATTCTTCTAACCTTCCTATGCGGAGGAAGCATACTGCTTTCTGCCGAACAGATGGATCCTAAAAAGATTGCGCTGACTCCCAAAGCAAAAGAACAGTTGGCTGGAAAACAAATAGTATATGTAGAACGGGAACAGTATGCCCCCGACCATCACAACACAGCCACCATGTTTCAGAAAGGAGAAATCAACGAAGACAGTTTCTGTCCGGGAGGAGCACTCAGGATATTTGATGTCAACACAGCAGAAATCACCACACTGATCGAACTGAAAGACGGATTGGTCCGCGACCCTGAATTGTCTTTCGACGGGAAAAAGATCATCTTTTCCATGCGGAAGAATAAGGATGATTTCTATCATATCTATGAAATAAACACGGATGGAAGCGAATTAAAGCAATTGACTTTCGCCGAAGGAGTATCCGATATAGATCCTTTATATCTGCCGGACGGAGGAATCGTGTTCAGTTCTACCCGCCAGCCCAAATATTGCATGTGCAACCGGCATATCATGTGTAACCTGTACCGAATGGAGGCGGATGGTGCCAATATCACACAAATCGGCGTTAGCACGTTATTCGAAGGGCATTCCTCTTTATTGAATGACGGCAGAATCCTGTACGATCGCTGGGAATACGTAGACCGTAACTTCGGTGATGCACAGGGATTATGGACGGTAAACCCTGACGGAACAAAACATTCTATATACTATGGCAACAATACTCAATCACCGGGTGGAGTAATCGACGCCCGGCAAATCCCCGGAACCGACCAGGTAATCTGTATCTTCGGCTCCTGCCATGACCGTCCCTGGGGAGCCCTTGCCATTATAGACAGAAAAAAAGGAGTAGACGGCGTTGAACCCGTCGTACAGATATGGCCCGAAGACAGCAGGAAACTGGTTGACAACGGCGATCTTGACTCATTCAAATGGATCGAATACTTCTTTGAAGACCCTTATCCTCTCAATGAGAACTTCTTCCTGGCTTCCCGTACAATCTGGGCAAAGCCGGGCGGATGGATGCATCTCGACTCCAAGTCCGGTATCTACCTGATTGGTCGCGACGGTACACAAGAACTGATTATCGAAGGAAACAGAAGCCTTTTCGATCCGATGATTATCGAACCGCGCCCTAAACCTCATGCCATACCATCCAACAGGAATTATACAGATAAGAAAGGTTCCTTCTACGTGCAAAATGTCTATCATGGCACACATATGAAAGGCGTCGAACCGGGAACAGCCAAATACCTGCGTGTCATCGAATCTCCGGAGAAAAGGACATGGACAAAGAATGGCTGGGGCGGACAAGGCGAACAGGCACCGGCCGTTAACTGGCACAGCTTCGAGAATAAACGTATCCTGGGAGAAGTACCGGTAGAAGAAGACGGTTCTGCCAATTTCGAAGTTCCTTCGGGTACATTCGTCTATTTCCAGTTGCTCGACAAGGATAAGAAAATGATCCAGTCCATGCGCAGCGGAACAATGGTTATGCCGGGAGAGGTAAATGGTTGTATCGGTTGCCACGAAGACCGCCTGAGTGTTCCGAGTGCAATGGGTCCCAAACCATTGGCCTTAAAAAAGGCTCCTGTAAAGATGAATGGCTGGATGGGTAAGGCACCCAGGAACTTCTCCTTTATGGAACAGGTTCAGCCGATTCTGGATAAAAGCTGTGTACGTTGTCATGATTTCGACCAGAAGAACCGTGACAAGCTGGTGTTGGCAAAAGACAAAAATCCATTCTTCAATGCCGCCTACGTCAATTTATATGTAAAGAAAGAAATTACACTCATCGGTGGAGGCCCCGCACAGATACAGGAGCCTTATTCCTGGGGATCGCATGCCAGCAAGCTGACAAAGGTCATTGAAGGCAATCATCACGATGTGAAATTATCCCCCAAAGATAAAGAGATACTTTACACCTGGATGGACCTGAACGGCGTTTACTATCCGGTTTATGAGTCCGCTTTCGACTCTACACTTGCCGGACGAAGCCCGCTATATAATTACGAAATACAAGAATTAATAAAACTGACGGAAGTAAACATCTGGGACCTCAACCACCACGGCCGAAAACTGACTGCACAAATATCTTTCGACCGCCCGGAGGTCAGTCCATGCCTGGATAAAATCAGAAACAACAAGCAGAAATATGCCCGTGCTGTCGAAATCATCCGCACCGGACAAAAGCGGCTGAAAGCTACTCCACGCGGAGATATTGAAAAAGACCTCGTTCCCTGCGAACGGCATAAAGCACAGCTACGGAAATATGCGGAACGTCTGAAAGTCGAACAGCAAAACTGTTCGGTCATCGGACAAGGTGATAAGATTTACGACAAATAATATAAACACACAACCATGAGTACACTCGATTTATTCAGCCTGAAAGGGAAAAAAGGCTTTATCACCGGAGCCGCACGCGGTATCGGAAAATGTCTTGCCGATGCATTCACAGAAATGGGCGCCTCTATCGCCATTGTCGACATAGATATTGCAGAGGCAGAAAAGACAGCCAAAGAACTGGCCGCCCGTTACTCAGCCCACACCATCGCCATCCGCTGTGATGTGACGGATGCAGAAGATGTAGGACAAATGATGGACACATTTATCAAAGAGTACGGCAGCATCGACTTTGCCATCAACAATGCCGGAATAGCAAACACTTATGCAGCAGAGGAAATCTCATCCAAAGACTTCAAGAAAGTTGTCGACATCAATCTGAACGGCGTCTTTCTGACAGCCCAGGCCGCAGCGCGCCAGATGATAAAAGAAGGGAAAGCCGGCAGTATCGTAAACACGGCCTCCATGTCCGCCCACATCATCAACACCCCACAGACAATAGCCAACTATTGTGCCTCAAAGGGTGGCGTGCTTCTGCTGACTAAAGCACTGGCAGTCGAATGGGCCAAGTATAATATACGCGTCAACTGTGTCAGTCCGGGATATATGGCAACTGAGCTGGTTGCAGAGATGAAGGACATGCACGAAGGATGGATATCGAAAATCCCGGCCGGTCGCCTCGGTGTGCCGGAAGACCTTATCGGAGCCTATTTATACCTGTTAAGCGATGCCGCACGCTACACAACAGGGACAGATTTAATTGTTGACGGCGGTTACACAAGTTTATAATCATGAGCACCCACAATCCTATCATCTCCTCCCGGGAAATCGCACGCCTGATCGATATTAGTGCCGTACGTGCAGATTCCACCCGTCAGGACGTGGAAGACATCATCGACGGAGCTATAAAACACAACTTCATCTGCGTCTTCCCCATGCCCGGCATGCTTCCGCTCGTTTTTGAGAAATTGAAAGACCATCCGCAGATCGGAATCGGAGGTGTTGTCGGTTTCCCTTCCGGCGGAGAGACAACGGCAAGCAAGCAGTTCCAGGCTAAAGAACTGAAAGAGGCTGGCTGTAACGAAATCGACATGGTTCTGAATATCGGCAAACTAAAGTCCGGCATGTTGAACGATATAGAAGACGAAATCCGGCAGATCAAAGCCGCCGTTTCCCCTCTTCCTTTAAAAGTAATCATGGAAGTCGTCCTCCTCACCGATGAAGAGATAAAAACAGCTTCCTCCATCATCCTGAAAGCCGGGGCGGATTACATTAAAACCGGAACCGGCTGGGCGGGAGCAACTACGCTCCATCATATCAATCTGATCAAAGAGACCGTCGGCGACGCCATCAAATTAAAAGTGGCGGGAGGCGTCCGCACGCTCGACACATTGCAGGAAATGTATCAAATGGGCGTCAGCCGTTTCGGTATTGGCTATAAATCGGCCCTCAGCATCATGGAAGAATGTATAAACAGGGAAACACATGAATGAAAAAGTAATATCCTATGATCTGGGAACAGGAGGGATAAAAGCCTCTCTCTTCAATCGCAACGGAGAAGTTCTACATTCCGTCTTTATCCCCTATCCGACTGCCTACCCACAACCTGGCTGGCAGGAACAGGCACCCGAAGACTGGTGGCAGGCTATCATCCGTTCCACCCGGCACCTGCTGGATAAGACTAAGATCGATAAAAATGAAATAACCGCCCTTGCCATCTCCGGACACAGCCTGGGCGTCGTTCCGATCGGCAAAGACGGTAGCCTGTTGCAGGCTGCCACCCCTATCTGGTCCGATCGCCGGGCCAGTAGCGAGGCTGAAACGTTCTTCAACCGGATCGATTATAAAGAATGGTATGAGACAACCGGCAACGGTTTCCCGCCGGAATGTTACTCGGTCTTCAAGATCATGTGGTACAAAAAACATTTCCCGGAACAATATAAGGTTACAGACAAAATAATCGGAACAAAAGACTACTGTAACTACCGGTTTACCGGCCGCCTTTGCACCGACTATTCGTATGCCTCCGGAAGCGGAGTTTTCGACTTAAAAACCTGGAATTATAAAGAGGAATATATACAGGCTTCCGGCATCCGCCCGGATATATTCCCGGAAATACTGGACTCGGACGCTATCGTCGGGACAATTACTCCCGAAGCCTCTCTCGAAACCGGATTGCCGGAACATGTCAGGGTTATCTGCGGTGGTGTGGATAACTCTTGTATGGCCCTGGGAAGCAAAGGTATCAAACCATCCCGTATTTATACCTCGCTGGGATCTTCTGCCTGGATCGCCCTGGTATCCGAAAATCCGGTGCTCGACTTTGACAAAAAGCCTTATGTCTTTGCACACGTCATCAAAGGAATGTATGCCTCCGCCACCTGCATATTCTCGGCAGGGAGTAGCCTGCAATGGGTACGAAATACGATCTGTCCCGATCTGTTATCGGCCGAAGAACAAGGTGGAGAAGACGCCTATATAGCCATGAACAAACTGGCAGAGACTTCGGCTCCGGGCGCGAATGGCTTGCTCTTCAACCCAAGCCTGGCTGGCGGTTCAAGCATCGAGCCCAGCCCGGATATGACAGGAGCCTTTACCGGACTGAGATTGGGGAATACACGTGCCGACCTGATTCGTGCCACCATGGAAGGTATCGCTTTGAATCTTCGCATCGCACTGGATCTGTTCAGGAAATATCACGCCTCATTCTCCGAGATGTTATTTGTCGGCGGTGGCACAAAAAGTGATTTCTGGATGCAGCTCTTTGCCGACATCTACGAACTGGAAATCCAAAAGACAAACATCGGGCAGGAGGCGGCTTCGTTGGGAGCTGCGGCACTCGCCCTGAAAGGTACAGGTCTTTGGAATAGTTATGAAAAGATCGACACCCTGCATCAGGAACAACAACGGTTCAGGCCCGATCCCCGTCATCAGGCAACCTACCGGAAAGCCCTCGACAACTTCAAGGCACTTGCCGACAGCATAGCTTCCCTGAATAGTATAAACAAATAAAAGTAAAGATAACATGGAACAAACAAAAGAAAAGGTATTCACCAAAAAGTACACAAATGCAGATTTTTATGTAGACGGAAAGTTCAACGGCGAAGTCGTCCTGAAAGCCTATCTCGAAATGTTTGAATTTTATGGAGTTCCCTTTACAGACTTTATGAAGGAGAACATGTGGATATCCGATTTCGGCTTAGGAGATTTCGAACATGCCGGTATGGCCGGCGTATTTTGGGTTAACGACCCGGTTAACCGCCATTTCGGACACGAAATATATCTGTTACCCGGACAAATGATCCCGGAACACCGTCATGTGGCAACCCCTGAGTATCCGGCTAAATTCGAATCATGGATGGTACGCAACGGGTCGGCTTATAATTTCGGAATCGGTGATCCTACCCCCAATCCTCCGGCATTGCCTGAAAGTCAGAAAGGGGCTATCACCGTCTCCAACTTCACTTATATGAAAGTCGGCGATATACTTCCGCTGAAGGAACTTTTGTCTCCTCATTTCCTTCGTGCAGGCGACAATGGCGCCATCATCTCAGAATTCGGAACATACCAGGATGGGAACGGATTAAAATTCACCAATCAAAAGGCTGTGTTCACAGACGTGCTACGTCCTTAAACAATCAGGTGACCGTATAATCCCGTACGGTCACCGCAAATCCTACCGGTTATTCTTGATCAGGTTCATAAATTCCTCACGCGTCTTAGCCTGCTGGAAGAAACCTGTAAAGTCGGAAGTTGTCGTCAGGGAATTCTGTTTCTCCACACCGCGCATCTGCATGCACATGTGCTGTGCTTCGATCACCACCATGACACCCAGCGGGTCCAACGTTTGCTGGATGCAGTCCTTGATCTGCATAGTCAGGCGTTCCTGGATTTGCAGGCGGCGGGCAAAGATATCCACTACCCGGGGAATCTTGCTCAGACCCGTAATATATTTCTTGGGAATATAAGCGACATGGGCCTTTCCGAAGAACGGAAGCATATGATGTTCACACAGCGAAAAGAAATCAATATCTTTTACAATAACCATCTGCTTGTAGTCCTCTTCCTGAAACATAGCAGAAGCAAGCACCTTTGCAGGGTCTTCGTTGTATCCTTTGGTTAAAAACTGCATAGCTTTTGCTACACGTTCCGGCGTTTTGATCAGACCTTCACGTTCGGCATCTTCGCCCAGCAGGCCTAATATTTGTTTGTAATGGCCGGCCAGTTCTTCGCGTGCCGCCAAGGTCTTGTCGTCTATTTCTTTTGTCATTTCTATAATTATCCGTGTCAGGCACGGGGACAAGTTTCTTATTTTCTTAGTTAATTCAATGGGATTTTTACTTCTTCCCGGACAATATACATTTCTTTTCCGAACGAAGGGAAAGCAGTCATCAACAGGCGTTGCATATGATATGCTTCTTCGTGTGAACGGAAATCACCTACACGCAGTTTCCAAAACGGTGCGGTATAGCTGACATAAGTCGGGACATCAGGGAAAAGTTCCTTGATCTTCTTTTCTTTTTCGAACGCTTCATCTTTCGACTTACGTTGGCTATTTCCGGAAAACACCTGTGTCCGGAATCCCTGTATCTTCAGGAAGGCAGTACTATCCGTCTTCTCTACATTATCACCATACAGGCGTACTCCCACCATTTTACGAAGGGCCTCCGGCTGATTGACAATCACCTCGCCTTTACCGGGCTTCGATGTTTGCAGGTCGTCAAAGATCGTCTGTGCCGATCCGTCGACACTCGTTTGTGCTGACGCCCCGGTCACACAAACCAGTAACATGAATAAGAAAGTGATACAAGGGGAATTCTTCATTGTGATTTATTTTTATGTTCAAATCGGGAGGGAAAGAGCGTTTGCCCTTTCCCTACAGGATAATGTCATTAAAATGCTTCAATGATCGGCATGAATTTATCAACAGCCAGAGAAGCACCACCGATCAGACCACCGTCTACGTTCGGTTTAGAGAACAATTCTTTTGCGTTACCGGCATTAGCGCTACCACCATACAGGATTGTGCAGTCGTCAGCCACTGTATTGCCATATTTTGCAGCCAGTGTAGCACGGATATGAGCATGGATTTCTTCAGCCTGTTCTGCAGAAGCAGTCTTGCCTGTACCGATAGCCCAAACCGGTTCGTAAGCCAATACGATCTTACCGAAATCTTCAGCAGAAAGGTCGAACAAAGATTCTTTGATCTGAGCGTCTACCACTTCGAAATGTTTACCGGCTTCTCTTTCTTCCAGTACTTCACCGATACAGAAGATCGGAGTCAGACCGTTAGCCAAAGCCAACTGAACTTTAGTTTTCAGAATTTCCGGAGTTTCGTGATAGTAAGCACGTCTTTCAGAGTGACCCAGGATTACATATTTAGCACCTGTAGAAGCAACCATAGCAGCAGAAACTTCACCAGTGTAAGCACCTTTTTCTTTGTCAGCACAGTTTTCAGCAGCTACACCGATCTTATCAGTATCGATAGCAGCAGCAACGCTTGCCAGGTGAGTGAACGGAGTACCGATGATTACATCACAGTTGATAGCTTTGCCTTTCAGAGCTTCATTTAATCCTTTTGCTAATTCCAGACCTTCCTGAAGAGTTGTGTTCATCTTCCAGTTTCCTGCAACAATATTCTTTCTCATGATTTAATTAATTAAATATATAAATACAATAAAATCTTTTATTCAGCCTTCTCTTTCCGTCTCCGGCGGAAACGGAAAAAGTCATATACCCAAACGAGCAGCAAAGGTACGGTAAAAGTCAATAAAATGGTAATAAGCCAGCCATCTTCTTTTTCTTTTGTTTCACTCAGGTTCAAATGATCTTCGATCTCAGCCTTCACATGTTCCTCGTCCGGGATATCGTTATAATGCCACTTGCCCATCACAGTACCGTCTTTCAGCAATACCAGTCCGGGATTAGAACGGACGATCGTCTTCAATAATACCTCGTCGGCCATACGGAACGGATATTCGGCACCGGTATTGTCACTCCATTCGTCGATCATTTCAGGAGAGGAACCGGTCACACAATAGAAAGGCATTTCATATTCCAACGCATAATCGTACACTCCGTTTATCTCGTCTATCTGTTCATCATCCGCCTTTTCGAGTTTCGGAGCGATCAGCAGCAGAACCGGCTGCGGATTATGTAATATTTCATCGGTGACATCGTCTCCTTCGGCGTTATAGATATTAAAGGAAGCCACAGGAGGTTCATATCCCTTCTTTATCAGTTCGGTCTTCGACTCAACAAATGTCCAGGTACTGTCATTTTGCGGATAGTTTTCCAAAGAAAATTCTTTCTGTACGCCATCTTTCTCATAGACAAAAGTATATTTATACTCATCTTCGGGAGCGCCATCGGGTATTGCCATTAAAGAAGGGATATTAGCCCCGATCTTATACGGACGAAAATCCATGACCGGCAGATGATTGTAATTCCAGTAAGCAAAACCGAGACAGAAGAAGTAAGAAAACAACGCCACGAACCAGTAAACCTTGTAAGTAAAACACTGGAACATCTTGCCGCAATTCATAAATACCATAATAGCAGCAGCCGAAAGAACCAGGTTCTTGAAAAACGTCTCCCAATTCGTAATAACGACTGCATCCCCGAAACAACCGCAGTCGGAAACCGGATTGAATATCGCAAGATACAAGGTCAGCGGCGTCATGAACGCCATAAAAAGTAAAACAAGGAAAGAGTTATAGCGGCGGTATACCCCTAACAACATACAAACGCCCATAGCAAACTCGGCAGCCGAAAGGGCAAAAGATGCCAGGACGGTAAAAGGCTGCAACATATCCAACCCGAAAGAAGTCAGATAGTCGCCTATCTTGATCGCACCTCCCGTCGGATCGACCGCCTTCACAAAACCGGAGAAGATAAACACGACCCCGATCAGCAGACGGCTGCATTCTGTCAGTATCTTTATTGCAGTCTCTTTATAGTTCATATATTATTCTTCGCCATATTCGAGTTTGATCAAACCGAACAGGGCGTAATTAATCATATCCATATAATTGGCATCCACACCTTCCGATACGATCGTCTTGCCACCATGGCTTTCTATCTGTTTGGTACGGTAGATCTTCATCAGGATCAGATCGGTATAGGAACTGATACGCATGCTGCGCCAGGCTTCATCGTAATCATGGTTCTTGGCATACATCAACTCTTTGGTTTCCGTTATGTACTTATCGTACAATGCCAACGCTTCCTCATTCGTCATATCGGTCGTATCCGAAAAACCTTTTGCCAACTGGATCAATCCGATCACTCCGTAATTAACGATCGCAACAAACTCCGGACGTATCCCTTCGTCCACCATGCTCACCCCTTTTATCTCGAGGCTGCGGATACGGTTTGCCTTAATAAATATCTGGTCGGTCACAGACAGGGGACGCATAATCCGCCAAGAGGGACCGTAATCTTTCAACTTCTTTTCGAACAACTCCCGGCATTGGGAGATCACTTTCTCGAATTGCTCTTTCGTATCAGCCATATACTAAATATATTATGCCGCAAAGATAGTAAAAAAACAACAAAGGCACAGATGAAGTTTCCATCTGCGCCTTGCCTTTATCTTAAAAATAACTTATTTACAGCGGATGGAACGACCCAGTTTCAAAACAGTAGTTTTGGATATATCGTTCATTTCGCACAACTTGCCAACTGTTGTTCCGTATTTAGCAGCCAGAGCACCCAACGTATCACCACTCTTAATGCGGTGGTAAACAGGTGTTGCTTCCTGATCAGCACTGACATTTCCAGTCAGAGAGGCAACCGGAGTGGCAGCTTCTACAGTCGTAGTCTTAACCGCTTTCGCTACAGTTTGCGTATTTGTCTTTTTGGTTGTAGATTTAGCTGCTACAGTCGCTTCTTTTCCGGCACTACAACGGATTGACTGGCCTAAACGAAGCATAGAAGTACTCTTGATGCCATTCAAACGGCAAAGCTCATTGACTGTCGTGCCATACATGCGGGCAATCTTACCCAGTGTATCACCCGATTTCACCCGGTGATAAACCATCTGGTCGCTTGAAGAAGTATAAATATTACTCTTACGCCCGTTAATCTTTATATTATGGAATACATAAACATCCTGATGAGGAACTGAGTTTTCGAAATCAATAATGTCGGCCGGATTGATAGCCTGTCCCAGGAAGCGGGTTTCGAAATGAAGATGAGAACCGGTAGAACGTCCGGTGTTTCCTCCTAATGCGATCGGATCGCCTGCACGAACAATGTCGTTTACATCAACAAGTGATTTGGATAAGTGACCGTAAACTGTTTCAAGTCCGTTCGGATGACGAACCACCAGGTAATTTCCATATCCGCGACGTTCGAAATTACGGATACGGACCTTTCCGTCAAAAGCAGCACGAATCGTATCGCCCACCTGAACCTTCAGGTCTATTCCTTTATGCATACGACGACGACGGGGACCATATTTAGAGGTAACGCGCGTCATTGTATCGATAGGAAGGATAAATGTTGAGCAATCTATAGCGCAGGAATCAGGCATTTCAACCTTAGAACTTCCACGGAAAGGATCTACCCAACGAGTGTCCCAGTTTGATCCGTATAATTCATCTGCTGGAAACAGAAGGGCTTCATTGGCTGCAAGAGATTCATCAACTCTCGCATTGATCTCTGCCAGTTCTTTCAAACCCATATCTTTACGGATGGTAACGCGGTCAGCCATCAGTTCGGATACGCGTTTATCCATTTTTACTATATGTATAGTTTCTTTTGGAGTATCTGTCCCTGTTTGTTTCTGAGCTGATACAGCCGAAACCATAAAGGAAGTACAACAAACAAAAAGTAGTGCTCTTATTTTCATTTTTATCATTTTTCGAAATGGAATCCAGAAGTAAAATAAGCTGTGA
The DNA here is from genome assembly GCF_023656785.1 of Parabacteroides caecihominis. NCBI lineage: Bacteria > Pseudomonadati > Bacteroidota > Bacteroidia > Bacteroidales > Tannerellaceae > Parabacteroides > Parabacteroides caecihominis. Next base: position 88,527 of record NZ_JAMOKS010000011.1, on the reverse strand, counting down.
AACAGACCCTATTTTTTTACAAATCGACCAAAGTTCGTTATTTTGAGCAAGTTGACAAAATTCAATCCGGAAAAATTTCCGCAATGAAAGTGAAGAAATTCAAAACTACGCACCATTCTTTCTGAAACACAAACACTTACACAAAAATATGTTTCACAACATATTAGCTAATCATACTCCAGTTTATCTTCCGGGTAAAGAGTGTTTTTAACCTTTCGTTCAAAATCCGGTTGGGTTCGGACAATAATTCAGGATCTTTGTCCAAGACTTCCTGTGCGATATCCCGCGCATATTGCAATATCTGCCCGTCAGCAGCCAGATTCGCAATCTTCAGGTCAAGCCCTTCCCCACTTTGCTGGGTTCCTTCCAGATCTCCATGTCCGCGAAGGTGCAGGTCGGCTTCTGCAATCTCAAAACCGTTATTGCTGTTCACCATTATCTCCAGACGCTTACGGGTATCGTTGCTCAGCTTATAAGAAGAGACCAGGATACAATAGGATTGTTCCGCACCACGTCCTACCCTGCCGCGCAACTGGTGTAATTGTGACAGACCGAAACGTTCGGCACTTTCAATCACCATCACAGAGGCATTCGGAACATTCACCCCTACCTCGATAACAGTTGTTGCCATCAATATCTGCGCTTCGCCGGTAATAAATTTCTGCATTTCGGTTTCCTTGTCCGCCGCTTTCATCTTCCCATGCACCATGCAAACTTTATATTCGGGAAACACCTCTTTAAATGTTTCGAAACCGTCTTCCAGATTTTTATAGTCCAGCTTCTCACTTCCTTCAATCAGCGGGTAAACAACATACACCTGGCGCCCCAGCTGGATTTCCTTACGCAGAAAATCATATAACTGGGCTTTTTTATTATCATAACGATGCACCGTCTGGATAGGCTTGCGACCGGGAGGCAACTCATCAATAACGGAAACGTCCAGGTCACCATACAAGGTCATGGCAAGTGTCCGGGGAATAGGAGTAGCCGTCATCACCAATACGTGAGGGACAACTGCATTCTTTTTCCAGAGGCGTGAACGTTGTTCCACACCGAAACGATGTTGTTCGTCAATAATAGCCAACCCGAGTGAAGAGAATACCACAGTTTCTTCAATCAGGGCATGCGTTCCTATCACGATCTGTATTTCACCGCTGGCAATGGCCGGAAGTATTTTATTACGCTCCTTCTTTTTCGTCGATCCGGTCAATAAGGCAACACGGATGTCCATATCTTTCAGGAACTCCATCACGGTAGCATAATGCTGGGTTGCCAGTATTTCCGTCGGCGCCATCATGCAGGCCTGGCAATGGTTATCGACAGCCAGCAGCATGGAAAGTAAAGCGACCAACGTCTTTCCGCTTCCCACATCTCCCTGCAACAGACGGTTCATCTGCCGCCCGCTCCCCATATCGGCACGGATCTCCTTCACCACCCGTTTTTGTGCACCGGTCAGTTCAAACGGAAGATAATCTTTATAGAATGTATTAAAGTAATTCCCGACAGTGGGGAATACGATTCCTTTCAGCTTCAACTTCCGCAGACTGGCTGTACGGAGGATATTCAACTGTATAAAAAACAGTTCGTCGAATTTCAAGCGTAACTGTGCCTGCCTCAACTTCTCCGTCGACTCCGGGAAATGGACATTACGGATCGCTTCCTTCAACGGCATCATCCGGATACGTGACAGGACATCTGCCGGAAGTGTTTCAGGCAATATCCAGTTCAAAGAACTCAGTAATGTATATTGCAGATTCTGTATCGCCCTCGAATTAAGGAACGACTTTTTCATTTTTTCCGATGTATTATAGAAAGGTGTCAGGCCGGCTGCCACCTGGTCTGCCTGATCCACCGGATCAATATCGGGATGGGGAATATTATAAATATGACCGAACTCGGTCGGTTTGCCGAAAACAATATAGTCTGTTCCCGTTTTGTATTTATCGGTCACATAATTAAGACCTTTGAACCAGACCAGGTCGATCGTCCCGGTGCCATCGGTAAACTTAGCTACCAATCGCCGGGTCCGCCCTTCCCCCACCGTGTCATAATACAGGATACGTCCTTTCAGTTGGATATAAGGCATATTTCCCGTTATTTCGGAAACCTTATAAAACCGGCTGCGGTCGATATATTTATACGGGAAATAAAACAACAGATCCTCATACGAAGATATTCCGGCCTCTTTCCGTAATATCTCCGCTTTCTTCGGGCCTACCCCCGGCAGATACATGAGTGATCGTTTGTCTAAATCAAGCATAGCTGTCTATTTGGACAGCGAATTTATCATTTTTATGGGCATTATGCAAATAAGAAAATAGAGTATCTCACATTTTCAGTAAGATACTCTGCTTTTATTACAATTTGAATTTGTATCCGACAGATACTCCAAACAGGAACTCCTGTTCATTTATACAGTTCTGGAAGCAGTTAACGCCGACAAAGACTCTTTTCATTTCAACACCGACTTCTGCCGTAGCACCTACCTGAACTTCCGGCCCCGTACCAAAATAAGCGCCTCCATTCAGACGAAGATTTGCTTTTTCCTTCAATGGAATATGGAATGATGCATAAACCGGGATATTAAAATCAATATCCCATGTATCCGAATTGCCGATTGCCGACCTATTTGCCGTATGCAACAACACCCCGGTCTGAATTGAAAATAATGCTGATTGCGGAAAGTTTATATAGGCTCCTGCATGAAGCCCCCATACATCTCCTCCCATTATACCGGTACGCGCCTCTATATCAGCAGCCTGTACACAATTAAAAACAGAGAACAATGCAATAACAATTAATACCAGTGTCTTTTTCATCATAATTCATTTATTTACAAAGTGTGAACGGGATGAATACAGATATATTACAATCGGAAACTTGTCCCTTCCTGAACTTCTCGGTATCTATCGTATTTGTAAAGCCTAACCGGTAGTTCACAGAGATATCGATCTTATTATTGATATTATAACCGACTTTCCATAAAAGTGGAATATCAAACTTCTTCCCGTCGGAAGCCACATACCAGGTAGGCTCCAGTCCTAGACCTGCATATAAGCCTTTCACGATCTTATAATTAACGGAAGAAGACAAGGCGAGTGAAAGATTCGCATCGTTCGCCTCAACACGACCTCCGTCAGACCAGACATCTTTCGATTTAAACACTTTGGCATTAACCAGCGGATCAATATCATAGAACCACCGGGTATGTTTCTTGTCTTCAATACGGAAACGATAGCCCAATTGTAAATTAAACTTGTAATCTTCAAAGAGTTTTGTCCCCTTAGCTACTTTTTCAATAATGTCGGGATTCTTCATATTGGGAGCAACATTTCTGTCAAATCCCAAACCACCCCCTACCAGTAAACCTGTTCTCAACTGTGCATGACTACTCATAGCCACCAAAAGAAAAAGAAATAATAAATGCTTTTTCATACGCCACATTATTTAATTAATAAATAAACACAATCAACATCTCGCAAATATCACTACAAATATTCCTTCGTTTGCAAAACTAAGAATATTTTTATAGCCAACGACAAACAATACGAAAAAAGTTCAACTCACCTCATGAAAATAACAGGGTAAATACTTTTGAGGTTATTATAAATACACATATTCAACGAAAAGGAAGTTTATAGGCAACGTATGCACTCCATGTTCTGTTTTTTAAACCATCAGCACCCCTTACAGGAAAATAGTTTGATAATTTGGAAATACCCAAATCATACAATACTCCTATTTGTAGATTATACATGACTAATTCTACATTAAAACTACAACCTATATCCCAGCGATTAATGCCTGGGAAAACCTTTCTCCCATAAGCTGATGTCTCAAAAGACATGGAATCAAAAGGTCTTATTCCTGCCTTATAAGTATTATCCAGTCGACCTATAGAACCTTTTCCCGAAAGTCCGTAAGAAAAATAAGGTCCACTTTTTAAACGGATAGATAAGTCTTTATACAAAGAATGACCTATTGACAACATCAAAGGTATTTTCATATATGTTGTTTTCAAATCCATAGATACCAAATCAGCGTTTATCGGATATTCTGATATGTTTATAGTTCCTTTTATATTATTAGCCCCTTTCTGAGTTATATAAATTCCGCTTTCCAATCCCCAAAAGGAAGAAAAATTATACAATGCAGACACTCCTGCATTACAGGAGATAAGAGATTGAGAAGACTCTACTCCGGATAAAGATGAAATATTAATCCCAACATTGGGTGATATAGATAGCTGTGAATACAGCGAAGTAAAATTCAATATACAAATTGAAATTATACAGACGAATATTTTCATAAATTCTAAATATGCTAAAACGCTATATCAAAGGATACAAAAAGTTCCATTGATATAGCATTTTGTTTACACTCTATTTATCTGTGAGGATTGGCAGGGAGTAGGCAACTCCATTTTCTGAATACATTCTCCAGATACCCCATTCATTCGTATTTATTTGAGCTATATTTTTTCTAGAATTTATAAAATCACGATCCAAAACAACTTCAACAATTTCATCATCATGGTTTTGAAATGGTATTTTTGCATTTACCCCATAATCTTTCCCATTAAATTTAATTCCCAAAGAAAACTCCCAATTCTTAGCATCACCATTATCTTCCTCTATGATCTTCAAACCACATTGGAGTTGATCCTGTCTCCAGTTAGTCATCAAAGGGGTTGAAAATGCTTTTATCCTACTTTTTGATATTTCTTTTCGTGTCCAAGTTTTTTTCAGCCTGGTTACTGGAGCTTTCATTCCTCCTTCTATTTCCGGATATGCACATTGCACAACTATCTCTGAGCCTCCAGCAAAGACTCCATCTAACTGTTTATAAACCCTCATATTTTGAATATAAAAAGAATAAACTAAACTAGGATCAGTCTTAGGTTCCCAAAAAACATATCGTGGTTCAGGATGGATCATATTGCTATCAACCGGCTGATCAAACACCACTCCATTTTTTTCATATACACCATTCTCGAAATCAGGTAAATCTTCATACTTTGTTTCATTTTTATTTATAATCCATACTGGATTCTTTGTAACATATGTTTCATCAACAATAACTGTATCAACACCAATTGAACCGTCAGCTTTTTTCACCTGTTTATAGCCATAATTCCAATCTTCATTACCATTTTCAGGATTAAATGTAATTACAGGTAATGTTTCACCATCCCACTCATCAGAGTAAGGCCAATAAATTTGAATATCATTTTTGGATAAGTATTCAAAAAAGTCAGAAGGAGAGATTGAGGATTTTAATAAAGAACTTGATATTTTATCGCTCATTTTCTGTATTAAACTTGAAGTTTGTCCCATACGACATAACTTACTATTAGAAGGACTTAACATATCAGTAAATCGAAACTCTTCATCCAATCCATAGTTTACAGAACGATCAATCCCCATTTTCACTTCATTCATTATCGCCCGATCTATCTCTACAGATACTAACAATTGAGCTACAACCGAGTTATCAACTATACTCCCTACCGATTTTGTTTTAGGATTTTGATCTGGTACAGGTACATTTTCTAAATCTTCATTTGAACAGGATACTACAGTAAATAAAGATACTATAGCCACACATAATTTAAATACATTCATTACATTAATAATTAGTTAATATTTTATTTCAAAAAAACCTTGTAATTCTACATCTTCTAAAAATATGTACAAGATATAATCACCTTTCTCAATCATAGGCAATGGCAGTAGACATGTACTATCCACTCTCACTTCCTCATTACATATACTATTACCAGAAAAATCAGTTATAACAACTCTGACATTTTCTTTGCCTTTCCTCAAATCCAATGTCAACTCCTGACTTTCTTCATCAATAAACACCTCTATCGGAGGTTTAGGAAACCTAGCTTGGCTATTCAAATGAATTTTCCTTTTTGCAAAACCGGAAACTGTTGCACACAATAATACCATGACTACTAATAACAATCTATTCATATTCATTCAAGATTAAATTTCAGGGGCAAAGGTACAGGTCTTAATAGTAACGAGGGGGAACAAACCTGCTAAAAGGCATGTATGGGGAGAGTACTCCAGGCGAACAGTAAGCTGCTGATAATAAAGAAAATAAAAAACTCATACATATAAAAACATATGTATGAGCCCTATTTTCACCCTTCCGGAGAGGTCATTTACAAACCGAAAATAAATTTTTCCAACGTAATATCAGTATTCTCCAACTGCCCCTTTTTCATAATACGATAACGCTTATGACTGACAGATGCAGACTGAATATTTAATAGGATAGACAACTGCTGACTATTCAGTCCAATCTTCAATAGACAACAGAAACGTATTTCATCTTCAGTCAGATTTGGGATTTGATTCTGCAAATTATCAATAAAAAGAAAATAAGTAGTCTTCAGTATTTCTTTTAATGTTAACCAATCCTGATCTGTTAGCGGATACTTTTTTGCTTCTTCAATTGATTGAGAGTTTTTAATAATCTTCTTATAAACAGCGGAACTCCTCAATATATTTTCTCTGATATTCAATATATCATCATTTAACCCTTTTACTGCAAATTCCTTTTCTTGTAAAGCCTGATTTGCTTCACTAATCCTTTTTTGCTGATTAAGTATATATTCATTTTTTAAAGCAATTCTATATTTATACAATACAAGCAAAAACAAACTCACCACCAACAACGAAACACAAGCAATAACAATCCATTGATTTCTATTTTCCAACTCATTATTATCATTCAATAAGTCAGCATACTCATATCGTCTTTCAACTTTTAAAACATCTGCTCGAGCTTGTAAATCCGCTATAGAATCAGCATAATTAACATACTGCTCATAATAATTCAAGGACAAGAAATAATTGCCCTGTTCTTTTTCCAGCAGATATAATTGATATAACAGACCACCTGTCAATTTACACTTCGGTGTACAACGCATAGAAACCATTTCTATATATTCCCGCGTCTTTTCATAGTCCTTTTTCCGTGTATACAAATCAGCTAAAGCCAAATAAGTCGGAGCACTTCCCGCCTCATCATAAGCTATTGATTGATACAAGTATTTTTCTGCCAATGAATAATCCCCCAATTCTTTATAATTAATCCCCAAGCGATTGGTCATGGAACTCAATAACAACGAATCATTCATATTCAATGCTAGCTGATAAGCCTTTTGATATGATTCCGAAGCCTCTCCATATTCTTCTTTCAACGTATAAATCCAACCGATATCCCGAATCGAATAAATATAATTCAGGCTATCTCCCCCCTTTAGATAATATTCGCCACTCAACAACTGGTAACGCTGTGCCTCATCATAATTATCTTCATAGTCATGTAATCCGGCAATTTTTTTATACAATTTTCCTGCCAACAAATAGTTGTTCGCCTTTTTCGCCATCTCTACCGCTTTCAAATAAGACTTCATAGCCCAATCGAAATCGGTCTCTTCTTCATAGGACATTCCCAGATACAGCAGACAATTCATCTTTTCTTCGGGAGAACCATGCTTTTCATAATAATCATTCGCCCTCTCCATTTGTGGAACAAACGGCATGTCTTCACCCAACTGCTCAGACAAACCGGCATGAATCAAGCAGAAACGGGCAAAGGTTTTATCATTTAGTACATCCGGATTGGTAATACTTTCCAACAAGGCAAAAGCACTATCCGGCTGTTCAGTCCGAATCAATTCTTCCGCCTCCTTTATCTTCAAATTAATTTCATTGTTACTTTTACAGGAAAAGAACAAACAGAAAAGAATAAATAGTAATATGGCGTTTTTCATATCAATACTTGTGTGTTATTCGGACTGCAATATCCAAATAAAAAACTAAAAAGACAAATTATCCCTGTGATATTTAACGCACATAATACAAAGAGAAAGAGATATTTCCATAAATAGCTTCTTTAGTAGACCACAAGCTCTCTGATACTTACACAAAAGCTCTTATTTTTCAGACGGTTTCCAAGGTTACAATGTAAACCTATAGCCAACAGAAAGATTTACTCTGGAATAATTCTCGCCTGCAATATCTTTGAACCAGAAAAAACCCGCATAAAATCTGTAGAACTCCAAACCACCCTCAACAGCAGTTCCGGCATTGAACTGCAATGATGATCGCCCAACAAAAGGTCCCACATTCATACGAATATTCATTACTCTGTTAACTGGTATAAGATAAGATGCATACAAAGGAATACTCACCCCCAGTTTAGCATTTTCTATTCTAAAAAGATGATTACTTCCACTATCCCAATTCACAAGAACTCCAGGTCGAAAATAGAACCTATCCAAGACTTTAAAAGCAGTCAATACACCAACATGAGCATCCCAATCACCATAATATCCGAAATATCCCAAACCGATACGAGTTTCTAAATCTATCGCCTTCGTATTTCCAAAAGTACTCAACAAAATCATCATCACTAACAAGGCTCTTTTCATAAATTTAATTTATTAAGATCAATACAGCACTATATACCAAACGACACTTTGTTTTTCTTATTGTCCCAATAGGTTATTTCACAGCCGGACAGTCCTATTTCACCAGCTGAACCAGTCATCTCCCCCTAATGACACTTTGCTTCTAATTTCACTTATTTTGAGCATTTTAATACGTTAAAAAATATTACCTGGCAGGGTATTTTATTTTACCCGGTATATTAATCCGATTTACCCGGTTAGGTAGTGTCATTTTGATAGTTACCATCCGGAGTAGCAATTATTAATCCAAACACAACCACCTTTCTTTTTTGACATTTCTCTTTTCATATTTGACAAAGCTATTTCAGGATATTTGAACACCTGCAAAAATCACCTATATTTGTCAGCAATCCTTATCATGTAATTAAACTTTGTACGATATGAAACCTAAATCAGGCATCTTGATTCTTTTATCACTGCTTTTTGTTTTGACAGCAAATGCAGCACTGACACCTCTCAGGCTTACCTGTGAATATTTAGTTAATCCCACTGTAATAGATAGTCGCCAGCCCCGTTTATCATGGATCAACATGGCAGCTCCTGACGAAAGGGGACAGTATCAGACGGCCTATCAGATACGGGTTGCCTCATCGCCCGGCAAACTGAAAAAGGAACAAGCCGACCTATGGGACAGCGGAAAGAAAAAAAGCGACCGCTCCTTCCTGATCCGTTACGAAGGGAAACCGCTGCAATCGAGACAGGAATGCTGGTGGCAAGTCCGTGTCTGGGATGCCCGGGGAAAAGTATCCGGTTGGAGCGAACCGGCCCACTGGAATATGGGACTACTCGATGCCGCCGAATGGGAAGCCGACTGGATAGGTGCTCCCTGGCAGGGAGAAGAAGCGACAGCCAAGTCGACGGACAAAACAGTTCCACCGGCGCCACTGTTCAGAAAGGACTTTTCAGTATCCAAAGAAATTGCATCCGCTAAAATATACATAAGCGGACTAGGCTATTTTGAATTATACCTGAACGGTAAAAAGGTAGGCGATGACGTATTGGTCCCCAATCAGACCAATTACAGCAAACGGGACGGCCTTGATGCCACCGGCGTAACACTTGACGACAATTTCAGAGGCTATAATGTGCTTTATCTTTGCTACGACCTGAAAGACGCATTGATACAAGGAAAAAACGCCCTGGGCTGCCTGCTGGGGAATGGGTTTTACAATGCTAAAATAGGATGGACAATGCCTTACGGTTCACCGCGCCTGATCGCCCAGCTACATATCGGCTATACCGACGGTAGCGAAGAAGTGATCGTCTCAGACACTTCCTGGAAAGTATCCCGAAGCGCCATCGTCTCCGACGGGATTTACGAAGGGGAACATTATGATGCACGGTTGGAACAGCCGGACTGGTGCTCGCCGGACAAAACAACAGACAGATGGGAACCGGCTGCCCTGCGGAAAGCTCCGACCGGGGAACTACAGGCACAAATGTCCTATTCCGACAAAGTCATGGAAATATTGAAACCGAAAAAGATTACCAGACTGGAAAACGGAAATTATAAAGTCGATTTCGGAGAAGAAATATCCGGCTGGATACATCTGCATAATATGCGGGGAGAGGCAGGCAGAAAGGTAGAGATACGTTATATCTGTGAATCACCCAACGGATCAAACTCTTACACAATGAAAGGCGGCGGACCGGAATCGTATGCCGCCCGCTTCACCTGGTTTGTTTTTCGGGAAGCGGAGATCATCAACTGGCCGGGTGAACTCCGGGAGGATAACCTGACAGCAGAAGCCGTATATACGGAAATCGAAACGACCGGACATTTCGAATGTTCGAACCCTCTTTTCAACCAGATCAATAAAATATGGAGACGAAGCCTGACGGATAACTCTCATGGCAGCATTATCAGCGACTGCCCTCACCGGGAACGCTCGGCCTATACCGGAGACGGACAGGTAGCTTGTGTCACTGTCATGCACAACTACGATGCCGCAGCTTTATATACCAAATGGATCAAAGATATATGGCTTGCCCAAAACCGGGAAACCGGCTATGTACCGAACGGCGCCCCCTGGCAACCCGGTTGCGGAGGCGGTGTAGCCTGGGGAGCAGCAATGAACATCATGCCGTGGGAATTCTATCAGCATTATGCAGACAAAGACCTGTTGGCAGCCAATTATGCTGGAATGAAAGAACAGCTCCGTTACATGCAAACCTGGGTAGCCCCCGACGGCATCATGCTTTCCCAGATAAAAAGCAACGGTAATGTCAGTGAATGGCATAACCTGGGAGAATGGTGCCCGGCAGACGGATTCCCTCCGAAAGACTTGGTTCATACATTCTATTTATGGCGCTGTGCCGATTTCACGGCAAAAGCGGCTGCGGAGCTCGGACATAAAGAGGATGCAGTAAACTTCTCGGCATTGGCGGAAAGAACCAGACAGGCATTCCATAAACGTTTCTATAACCCGGAAACAAAAACGTACGGTCCTTCAGGCAGTAATATCTTCGCTTTAGTCATGGGCGTACCCGATGATATTAAAAAAGACGTACTGGAGACAGTCCGGGAAGAAATACGTGCCCATAACGGCCATCTGTATACCGGTATTTTCGGTACACAATTTTTCTTTGAGACATTGGCGGACAACGGAATGAACGAACTGGCTTACGAAGCAGTGAATAAAAAGGATATGCCTGGTTATGGATGGTGGATTTCACAGGGAGCCACAACGACCTGGGAGGAATGGAACGGTAACAACTCACGTAACCACCCGATGTTCGGTGGCGGTTTTACCTGGTTTTACAGGAAGATGGCAGGAATGAATAGCGACCAACAGGAACCCGGCTATAAACACATCATTATAAAACCTTATCCTCCTAAAGCGATCAACTATGCTTCCTACTCTACCCGTACCCCTTTCGGACAAGCGGCTGTGAGTTGGGAAAAACAAAATGATACGTTCAAAATGGACGTAGAAATACCCGTTGGAAGCCGTGCCACTGTCTATCTGCCGGTTATTTCCGGAAAGACGGTAAAAGAATGCCGTACCGGCATCAAACAGGCAAAAGACATTAAATACAAAGGGATACAGGATGGTTATGCGATTATGGAGGTGTCTTCCGGAAAATATTGTTTTGAGACTGATTAAGAAGCAGTCCCTGTGCTATCAGCAGATCGAACGGGGTCGTTATTTTGATATTCTCACGGTTGCCGGTTACCAACCGGACCGGTACTCCGGCAGCCTCAACGACCGAAGCATCATCCGTGAAAAGAGATGTGAACGGTTGTTCGTATGCTTCCAGCAAAATATCACTGCGAAAAACCTGCGGTGTCTGTACAGCTACATAACGGCTACGATCTACCGGATGCGAACCGTTTTCATCGGTTTCACGCAACGAGTCGATCATCGGCATAACCGGAATAGCAGCACCGCTTTTTTCTGCCTCATCAAAACAGGCACAGATTACTTCGGGAGAGACAAACGGACGGACACCGTCATGTACCGCGATCAAGACTTTTTCATTTCGTCCGGATGCATTTCCAATTTCTTCCGAAAGGAATTGTAATCCGTTTCGAACGGAATGAAAACGGGTCTCACCGCCATTCGCTATCCGGTGAGGCGCCTTACACCCGATCTCCCGGCAAAGCATATTCCAGTAAGGCTGGTGATCTTCGGGAAGGACCAGCAGCAATTCTGCCGCATCATCCCAGCGATGGAAGGCTTCCAGCGTATGCATCAGGATCGGTTTACCTTCCAGTGGAATGAACTGCTTAGGCAGATCGCCTCCCATCCGGAGACCTTTCCCTCCGGCCACGATCAATACATATTTGCGCATTACTCCAGTTCCTCCAATACCTTTTTGACTTCTTCGTCTACCTTATACAGTTTCTCCTTACACAACTTAATCAGCCGGGTAGCCTCTTTCACCTTTTCTGAAAGGACATCCACATCCAAGTCACCGTTCTCTATATCGGCCACAATTTTACGGAGTTTCTCTACCGCTTCATTGTATGTTTCTTCTTTCTTTGTCATATTCTTATATATTTCATTTGCACTTAACTTGCAAACATAAATAATTGCAAGCTTAGAATAAATACATCTATTCGACTGTTTTTCAAAGCAATAACTTGCAAACAACTTACAAATAACTTGCAAGTTTATAATCTGTCTAAATAATCCAATCCTTTCCTTGTTATCATATAGGACTGCTTGGGAGATTTTTTCTTCTCCTGCGAAGATTTTATTAATTTGTTGGAGAGAAGTGGATTCAAATATATTCCTTTATAATACCAATTATCAGGAACTTCAATCATACCCAAAATCTCTGATCGGCTCATTTCCTTTTCAGATAGAGCTGTAAGCACCCTTTTTACGACTTCTTTTAACTTATCTTCTATATAAATTTCTTCCATTTGACCTGACTGGAATTCCGGATGACAAGGTATATCTATTAAAAAATAACTGCGCCCCTCATCTGTTTCCAAAATGGCGGGAGTAGAACCATTATCTCTCAGTTCTTTTTGAATAGTAGGAATACCAGTCCCTCTACCCTCCGTCAGTTCCAGTTCTTTAAGATAATCACCTAACCGCCGATTCTTATATCTTCTTGAACGCAAATTTTCAGCTTTAAAGATGGCATCCATGCTAATTGAGCGGTCAGGACCAGAATAGCTCAAAATAGAAATGCGATTAGGCTCTATTGTAATCTCAACAGGTTCTTGTATCTGGTAATCCCGGTGATAAAGTGCATTTACCACAGCTTCTTCCAGCGCCTGATAAGGATAATTAAAAAACCGGACAGCTTCTTCCTTTTGCCTCTGTTTTATAATTTTTTCTTTAATCACATGAGTTCGCAAATAATTAAGTGCAGTTGTAATCATATAAGGTACAGGTCCCTTTATAGCCGGTACTTCTATGAAGTTATCTGGGTTCACAACTTTTCCCTCTGGAAAAATAACAATATCAATTTGTGTATAAGGAAAGAATTTTTCCGGAGTATCACAGAACATCATTAACGCCAAATTTTTTATATACCAATGTTCTGCAGTCCCAGATAGAAGATCCATACGGTCCAATATCTCTTTTAAAGTATAATCAGACAGTCGCGAAGCCAATCTACTTTTTACTTTCACCAGATAATCTCTTATTAAAATAAAAGAAAGATCATCTAAGGTTGCTTTATGATTAGGACGATCGTCAAAAGGTGTTTGATTAGACAAACTTATAAGTTCCGTTTCCATTTCACCTTTCGCAATAATGGAATTTGAACCATATCGAATATAATATTGATATATCTTATTTTTTTGAGTTATATATTCCGGACATTTATAAGGACGTCCCTGGCCTGCCATTGCCCAAACAACAGCAATATATCCACCATCCACCTCTTCTATAAATAGTTTAGGAAAATAAACCGGCTGCATTAAATTATTAAATTGAAGAATCTCCCTCTGTATCTTATCTAACTGTTCAACCGGTAAACCTTTAACCGGACGTTTAGCAACTCCATTTTCTTCTTCTACACCTATCAGGATATAACCACCTCCTATATTGTCAAAATCATTGGCAAAGGCACAAATACTTCTGTAAATCCGATCAGGATTCCAACCCTCTTTAAACTCGATACGGTTAGATTCTACTTTATTTTTTTGTAGAAGATCCTCTAAATTCACAGGTATTGCCATAATATATCCTTCAATTATTAACTTATTGCAAAAGTAATCAAAATACAAACGGTATTTTGATTCACTTTGCGTTTTTAACGATACTCTTCACATCTCCATCCGCAAACCGGGTCACCAGTTCATCGCCGGGATTCAGATCGGTTGCATGTTTGATGATTTTACCATCTTTCAGGGACAAGCTATAACCACGCTTCAAGACATAATCGGGAGATGCCATTTTAATGAACTGCTCCGTCAACTGAATAAACCGCGTGCCTTCCGCCAGGCGCGAAGCAGCACGGTTCTGCAACTGCATTTGCAGGCTTTCAAGCGTTGAACGACGGCGGAGCAACATAGCCGAAGCGGAAGCCGGAAGTTTATTGCCTGCCATTTGCAGGAAAGAACGGTTACGCTCGATCCTGTTCGTGACAATCACCGGTAAACGTGCCCCCAGCAATTGCAGGAAGTTTTTTTGTTTCAATAAGATCGTGCTTGCCAGTTCGCTCACCTCCTGCTGAAGGTCTTCCAGTTCTTCCGCCGCTGCATCCATACGGCCGATCAGAAATTCGGCTACGGCAGTCGGCGTTTTCATCCGCGTATGTGCCACCATATCCAGAATGGTATCATCACGCTCATGGCCGATACCGGTTATCACCGGCAACGGGAACTGGGCGCAATTTGCCGCCAACAGATAGGAGTCGAAACTATTCAGATCGGAAGTTGAACCACCGCCGCGGATAATGACCACCACGTCGAAACAATCGATATGATGGTAAATACGGTCCAGCGCCGCGATGACAGACTCTTCCGTTCTCTCCCCCTGCATCAGGGCAGGAAATAATTTCGGATAAAACGGATAGCCCGCTTTATTATTTGCCAGCTGATTCAAGAAATCCTCATACCCGGCAGCCGTCGGGGAAGTAATAACAGCAATACGTTTAGGCAGGACGGGGAACGGTAATTCTTTATTCAATGTAAATACGCCCTCTTCCTTCAACTGGCGGATAATCTCCATCCGCTTTCTCAGCATATCCCCCAATGTATAAGCAGGATCGATATCCAACACCGTCAGGCTGTATCCGTACAGTTCATGAAATTCGACCGATACTTTCACCAGCACCTTCAGTCCGGAAGCAAACAACTGCCCCGTCTCCATCTCAAAGTAAGGTTTCAGCATCCGGAACGTTTTAGCCCATATCGAGCCGCGTGCCCTGGCAACCAATTGCCCGGTTATAGGATTTTTTTCAATAAACTCCAGATAGCAATGCCCGGAAGAAGCATTCGTCCGCACATCACTCATCTCCGCACGAACCCAGCAAGTGCCGGGGAAAGCCTCACTGACTGCACCGCGCACCAGGTTATTCAATTCCAGCAAAGACAGTTCCCTGCGTTCATTGCCCATATATTCCGGATTAATGTTCAGTCCTGGCATACTGCATTCCTTTCTTATAGGCTTTATATATATTCGGGATACCATACCCCAGTTCGGCATCAGGCTGTTTGAACTGGCTGGAAACCTGCTGTAATAAAGCAATGACTTCCTTATTACTCAACTCCGGCAACGCCTGCCACAGACAGACGCCCAATCCCGCCAGTATAGGAGTTGCAAAAGATGTTCCGCTGGCATAACGCACATTTCCTTGTGGATCGATCACACAACTGCCCGACCCTAATGCCACCACATCCGGTTTCACCCGGTAATCGGCTGTAAAACCTACCGAACTGAAAATACTTTTCTTTTTATCTTCTGTAATAGACCCAACCGTCAAAATATCCGATGCATCGGAAGGGAAAGTAATTTTCCCCCAACTGCCGTTTCCTTCATTTCCGGCACTGCAAAACATCAGGATCCCCTTTTGCGCTGCGATATGTGCCGCCTGGCTGATCAAAGAACTCTTTCCGTCCAAAGCGGACTGATCGTAAGATAATTCATCTGCATCAAAAGCGAAATAACCTAATGAAGAAGAGATCACATCGACTCCTACACTATCGGCATATTCAACAGCCGCCGCCCAATAGTCTTCTTCTATCGGGTACTCGGAATCGCTGTCTTCGCTTTTTATAAGCAAATAAGACGCTTTGGGAGCTGTCCCGACCATGATCCCGGGCATATTGGCTGCCATACAGGACAGAACCCTTGTCCCATGGTCATCTGCTTCATAAACACTGCGACCCGGATAAATCACATTATGCGTCCCGATCAATTGCAGGGAATCGAAAACGCAGATACGGTCTACATTCTGGAAGCCGGCATCTATCACTGCCACACGCATCCCTTCCCCACGAAAGCCGGCATCATGCAGTTTGATTCCATTCAGCATTTTGATCTGCCTTTCAGCATATCCGTATTTCTCTTTCAAAGGAGCATCAGAGGGAGAAAGACGGATCTCCTGATCATCTTCCTGGGCCGGAGTCACATCATGCCCTTTCCATACCCATTTTACTGAGTCGACCATCGTCAGGTTTTTCAGACGGTCGGCAACTGTGCTGTCTTTACTGGTCACAACTACGGTAGAAAGCCATTTACTCTGTACCACCGGTTCAGCGCCGGTAGCGACCAATGTATCCAGATAAGCATGCGCAATGGGAAGATCGGAAGCGGTGACCGGCGTTCCCGCTTTTTTACGCCGCTGAATAGATTCTTTCGACAGGAAAGCCTCCGGTTCTTCCACTGTAAAGCCGGAATCGCCTTTATCTTTCAAATAGACACGAAAACAGTAACTTTCTCCGGCAGTAAGCCACGAAGAAAAACAGCATAGCAAAACAAACAGTCCTATATATTTTTTCATGGGATCATATAACTCAACTCTACAAAAGTAGTAATTGCCTTGGATATAAAAAAACCCGGCAACTCATCAAGAGGCCGGGCCATTATTTTTTAAACTAATTTATTCGTTTACGTTACAGATAGGAATTTCACGCTTAACACTTTGACGCAAAGAAATCAAAGTCTCTGTAGCAGTAACCCCCGGTATCTCCTGAATCTTTGTATTCAGCAATTCCATCAGATGTTCATTATCACGGGCATATAACTTGATCAGCATTGTATAAGGACCTGTTGTAAAATGACACTCAACCACTTCGGGTATCTTCTCAAACTCAGGCACAACGTCTTTATACATAGAACCCCGTTCCAGTTTCACGCCGATATACGTACAGGTATTATATCCCAGAATCTTAGGATTAATATGATAACCCGACCCAACGATCACATTCATATCAATCATGCGCTGTACCCGTTGATGGATGGCTGCACGCGACACACCACACTCTTCAGCTACATCCTTGAAAGGGATCCTGGCATTCTTTGAAATAATGTTCAATATCTGCCGGTCCAGTTTGTCTATTTTCTCCATTTCTACTATCGCTTTATTATACGCTCTTTTTATTTATATATCAAAAGTATATAATTATTTTCAACAATCTATCATTCTGAAAGAAAAAAGTAGCAAATAAATAATAAAAGCGGGCAAATAATGCTTTTTAGCATAATTTACCCGCCTCTTTATCT
The DNA here is from genome assembly GCF_023656785.1 of Parabacteroides caecihominis. Taxonomy (NCBI): domain Bacteria; kingdom Pseudomonadati; phylum Bacteroidota; class Bacteroidia; order Bacteroidales; family Tannerellaceae; genus Parabacteroides; species Parabacteroides caecihominis. The sequence goes on along the minus strand of NZ_JAMOKS010000011.1, from coordinate 70,899 downwards.
ACAAAATGAGATATTACTTTTTCTGATCGTCTTTAACGATATCCAATAATTCTATTTCAAACTTCAGAAGACTGTTCGGTTTAATGCTGCTTCCACGAGGAGGCTGAGGACCATAACCCAGTTCAGAAGGAACCCAAACTATATATTTAGATCCGACCGGCATAACCTGCAGGATTTCAGTCCATCCCGGGATTACACGATCAACTCTGAATTCAGCAGGTTCGCCACGGCTAACAGAACTATCGAATTCAGATCCGTCCAACAGAGTTCCTGTATAATGTACTTTCACATTATCTTCTTTTGCCGGTTTTGCTCCAGTACCTTCTTTTTCTACTTTATACTGCAAGCCGCTTTCTGTTGTGATAACGCCTTCTTTAGTTTTGTTTTCAGCCAGGAACTTTTCACCTTCTTCCTTAGCCTTCTGAGACTCTCTAGCCTGAGCTTCTACGAAGTAAGTGTTCAGATAAGTCTGAGCCTGTTCCGGGGTCATCTTTGTAGAATCACCTTTAATAGCCTGAACAAAACCTGCGATCAGTGCATCGATATTGGCTTCGCCACCAGGTAATGTTTTCAAATTTTCTTTATAACCGGCACCGGTAGAAACACCGATAGCATAGCTTGCGCTATCTACTGCCGATTTCAGATTTGCACTAGGCTTAGAATCACAAGAAGTGGCAGCAATGCCTAAAGCTACAATCGCTGTAGCAGCTAAAACATTAATCTTTTTCATTTTTCTCTATAAATTATTTTACTATGTCTAACAATTCAACATCAAAAACCAATGCACTGTTCGGTTCGATAGCTTCTCCTGCTCCATGTTCGCCATAAGCCAGGTCTGACGGGATAAACAGTCTCCATTTAGATCCTACCGGCATTAACTGCAATGCTTCCACCCATCCCGGGATTACCTGTGATACTCCGAATACAGCCGGTTCACCACGCTGTACCGAACTATCAAACACTGTTCCGTTGATTAATGTTCCGTGATAATGACATTTCACCTTGTCAGAAGCAGTCGGTTTAGGACCTTCACCTTTCTGAAGTACCTGATATTGCAATCCGCTGGGCAGGGTAACTACACCTGCTTTTCCTTTATTGATATTCAGGAATTCCTCTCCGGCTTTCTTATTTATTTCAAATTTTTCTTTTTGCAGCTCCATGAAGTAATCGTTGATCACCTGCTTAGCTTCGTCATAACTGATTTCCGGGGTCTGACCACCTAAAATATCTTTCAATCCTTTCACAAAGTCTTCAATCTGAAGATCATTAATGCCCGAGTTCTGGAAATTATTTCCGATACTTAAGCCAAGTGCGTAACTTACTTTATCCATTCTTTTTCGTTTTCAACTAATTACAAGCTACAAAAGTAATGCTTTTAACTACACAAACGTCATCAGAAGGCACTTTTTTATTACTTTTGCATCTGTTATGGGAGAACAACAAACGGAATCTTCACTATTTTCAACGCTCTTCGGTCAATTCAAAGAGCCGTTCATTCTGTTTGCCAATTCATACGTAAGGGATATGGCCGCCGCGGAGGATATTTACATGGAGGCAATTATCCAATACTGGGAAAAAAGAAAAGAACTGCCAGCCGACACCAATATTCCCGGATACATATTAACAACTGTAAAAAACAAGTCACTCAACCACTTACGCCACCAGACCATCCGTACGGATGTGGAAGACCAGTTATATGATCACCGGCAACGGGAACTGAATTTTCGTATCTCGTCTCTGGAGTCGTGCGACCCGTCAGACCTCTTCACCGTCGAAGTCAAAGAGATCATCCGAAAAACATTAAACGAACTGCCGGAACAGACCCGCGCGATCTTCTTTAAAAGCCGGTATGAAAGCAAAACCAACCGGGAAATTGCAGCCGAACTGGAAGTCAGTATCAAAACAGTAGAATTCCATATTTCGAAAGCACTGAAACTATTCCGTAGCCGGTTGAAAGATTATCTTCCGGTACTCCTGGTACTGACCGGAATAAGCGATTTCTGACCAATTCCTTAAATCCACTCTTCTACAGCGTAAAAAGAGTCAGATTACTTAAACATTACAACCTCTTCATCGTTTATATATGAAGTAAAACGATAAGATTATGAGACGTATACAGAAATGGGGTATAGTGCTAGCCACAATTACAGCGGGCGCCCAGTTAAATTCCACTGAAGCCTGCACCAGGGTTGTTTATCAGGGAAAAGACAATACGGTTCTGACCGCCCGGTCGATGGACTGGAAAGAAGATACCCGCAGTAACCTGTGGATATTTCCGCGAGGTATGAAGCGTAATGGAGAAATAGGAAAGAATCCGCTTGAATGGACTTCCAAATATGGAAGTGTAGTTGCTTCCGCCTACGATATTTGCAGTACGGACGGGATGAACGAAAAGGGACTGGTCGCCAACCTGCTCTGGCTGGCAGAGTCGGAATACCCGCAGTGGGATGGCAAAAAACCGGGACTGTCCATTGCAGCCTGGGTTCAATATATACTGGATAACTTCGCCACGGTCGACGAAGCGGTTTCTTATGTTGAAAAAGGCACCTTCGAAGTTGTATCGGACATGATGCCTGACGGAACCCGCATGGCAACATTACATCTTTCCATCTCGGATGCCGACGGTGACAATGCGATATTTGAATATATCGGCGGAGAATTGAAAATCCACCACGATAAGTCATACCAGGTAATGACTAACTCTCCGGTTTTCGACCAGCAACTGGCCTTGAATGATTACTGGAAAAATATCGGGGGAACGACATTCCTACCTGGAACCAACCGCGCTGCCGACCGTTTTGTCAGAGCCTCTTTCTATATTAATGCTATTCCGAAAGTGGCGGATACCCGTACGGCTGTTGCCAGTGTATTCAGTGTAATCCGTAATACATCAGTACCATTAGGTATCACAACACCTAACGAACCGAATATCTCATCGACAAGATGGAGAACCGTTTCCGACCAAAAGAACAAGGTTTATTTCTTCGAATCGACCATTCAGCCCAATGTATTCTGGGTAAATTTACAGGATGTGGATTTTTCAGAAAAGGCACCGGTGAAGATGCTTGACCTGGTTAGCGGTAAAACCTATGCTGGCAACACAGCAAACCAATTTGTCGAAGCTAAACCATTCAAATTCCTGGGAGTCGATTAAGACTCCCTTTTTTCAGGCTATATCTTCACTAAGTTTCACGCGCAGGTCATTCTGATAAGTATGCATAAACTTTTCCAGATCAAAGAAAAGGCGGGAAGCGACTTTCAGAAAAGGATTCTTCATCCGGATTATTTCCGTCGATGTAAAATGTGTTCCTCCCGTACTGGTTACTTTCAGTTCGCCTTTCCAGTACCCGGTGAATCCGTTTCCTTTCACAATTTCAAATTCATATAAGGAATGAGGTACTTTACGGGCTGTCCTGAACCGAATAACAGAGCCGTTTTTCGCTATTTCATCCCAGACTTCTATGCCGTCTTTCTCTTCCACAATAACAATCTCTTCCAGATCACTGCGATAACCGTAATCGGCATTATTGATGAGTGCATTATACACCTTCTCGGGTGAAGCATTATAAAAACATTCACTGGTTGCAGTTCTTTCATCCGGCAAAAGAAGGCCGGCAATAAAAACTAAAAGAATAATCCCTGCTATAGCAATAAATATATAAGTAAAGATAGATATCATTTATAATCGATTTTATAAACAACTGGGTTGCTGATTATTCACAAAAGTAACCAATAAAACTCATATAACAGAAATATTCCGGGTAAAAACAATTAAAGCCTGTCTCACGACAAGCCCTAATCAAACTTTGTTAACCTTAAATCTAATACTATTATGAAAAAACCACAGTACAAAGATACACCTGTAATAAGCGTTTGTCAAGCTTTTTACAGACAATATATGTTAAGCCTCCAAGCATCTTTCGCCAAAAAGTGTTAGCTAAGATAAAACTATATACAATACTGGCAAAAACTGCTAAAATTAACAATTCAATTGCATTCTTAGTTCTTTGCAAGCTTCATAATAAATGCCTACATCTACAGAATAACAAAAATATTGCAAACCCAATCTTTTCCACAAGTTCAGGTCATCCAGCTTATCCAAAAATGTACCAACAACAATATGACGTTCACGAGCCTTTACAACTATATTTTGTATTTGCGCGATTACTAATGGATTAGTTACATCTCCGGGAACACCCAATGATTGAGAAAGATCATAAGGTCCCACAAAAAGTATATCATACCCACTTACACTCAATATTTCATCCAAGTTTTCTATCGCTTCTTTTCCTTCCAGTTGAAGAACCAGAATCGTATCATTAGCTCTTTTGAAATATTCGTTTCTATCCATAGATGAATAGTTTGCTGCACGAACAAAACGACAGACCCCCCGCTCCCCTTTCGGATAATATTTAGCTGCATATACTGCGCTCTTAGCCTCTTCCGCGCACGTGATTTGTGGAATCTGTACCCCACCTGCACCAATATCCAACGCCTGAGACACGGATTCAGGCAAATGGTCTCTCACCCGGATAATCGGTAACATTCCTGCTATCTGAGCCGCACGAACATTATTTTGCATTGTTTCCAAAGAGACAGGGCCATGTTCCATATCCAATATAGCAAACTCAAAACCAGCATATCCTGTCGTTTCAACAAATGCAGCATCCCCACTTTTCATAAAAGGTCCATACACCGGTTTACCTTCATATATTTGTCGTTTGAAATTATCTATAATGTTTTTCATCTCTTTCTTTATTAAATCCTACCACTCTGCAATTGTGCCATCCTCAGTACGCCATACCGGATTATGCCAGTCATGTCCTTGCTTTGCCATTTCCTTTACAATATATTCATCTACGACAACCCCTAATCCGGGTTTGTCATTACATGAAATAAAACCATTGAAAATAGAATAATCTTCTTTATTGGTAACATAATCCAATAAGTCGCAACCTCCATCCAGATTGTAATGAATCCCCAGGCTAGACTCCTGAATAACGGCGTTAGGAGTACTGAAATCAAACTGTAACGCCGCAGAAAAAGCGATAGGACCTAATGGACAATGCAACGCGACTGCAACATCATAAGCCTCAGCCATTGCTGCAATCTTTCGGGTCTCCCATAACCCCCCGGCATGACTCAAATCCGGTTGGATGATATCTACAGAGCCTTCCGTCAATATTTGTTTAAAATCCCAGCGAGTATACATTCTTTCTCCGGTTGCTATAGGTATAGAAGTATATTGCGATAAACTTTTCAGTATTTCATTATGCTGCGGTAATACCGGTTCCTCAAAAAACATAGGATAATAAGGTTCCATTTCTGCAACTAGCCGACGCAAAACCGGCTTGTGTACTCGTCCATGAAAATCAATGCCAATATCGAGTTTATCTCCAAACTCCGCACGTAATTCCTTCAATTGATCCTTCACCAGATTTATATCCCGAATGGTTGCCAGCCAGTCCATTTTCCCACATCCGTTCATTTTTATTGCATTATAGCCTTGCTCCAAACGTTGAGATGCACCTTTTATCACTTCACTTGGAGTATCCCCCCCAATCCAGGTATACACACGCATCTTATCTCTGACACGTCCCCCCAACAATTCATAAACAGGAACTCCTAAAGCTTTCCCTTTTATATCCCACAAGGCTTGTTCTATTCCTGATATGGCACTCATTAGAACAGGACCACCACGGTAAAACCCACCTCTATACAACATCTGAAAAATATCCTCAATATCTCCTGCTCTTTTCCCGATAAGACAGGATTCAAATTCTTTTACAGCCGCAATAACTGTATCTGCACGTCCCTCGACTAAAGGTTCTCCCCATCCCTCATAACCAGATTTTGTCGTTATTTTTAAAAATACCCATCTGGGAGGGACTTTATAGATTGTAAACTTTTCTATAATCATAATCTCAAATCCATTACGTTTCTTAAAAATCTAATTTGTTAACCGGAGTCAGCGGATTTCTTCCGCTCAATACTTCCAATACATTTTTTGTTGCCAATTGTTGAGATTGGTACCGACTGGTCACAGTCCCCCCCCCAACATGAGAAGTCAAAAAGACATTATCCATTGTCAGTAATTCAGAAGATACTTCAGGTTCATTTTCAAACACATCCAACACCGCTCCTCCTAACTGCCCGGATAATAACGCATCTACCAAGTCTCTCTCTTTAACCAAAGGACCACGGGAGGCATTAATAAAAATGGCACCTTTCTTCATTTTGCTAAACATTACCTTATTAAACATCCCCTTATTTTCATTTGAAAGAGGAATATGAACAGATATAAAATCACTTTCTGCCAATAATGCATCCAACGTATAATATTTTTCTCCATCAAGAGGATGAACATCATAACAAATGACTTTCATACCGAATGATTCAGCAATAGGTTTTAGATAATGTCCTATTTTCCCATACCCTATAATTCCCAGCGTTTTATTCTGTAAAGAAAAACCATCCCATCGTCCCGGCTCAAAACGTTTCCATGTTCCGGATCGGACAAAACTCCCAACTTCTATCAACCGCCGGGAAACACAGATCATTCCAGCAATCACAATTTCAACAACCGGATAAGCAAAAAAATCAGGAGCATTCGTCAACCATATTTTTCGCTTGGTAAGTTCTGCGACATCAACATTATCATAACCGATCGCAACATTGGATACGATTTTTAGTTTATCCGCCTTATCCAGCAACTCTCTATTTATAATTAAATCTCCAACATTAATAATTGCTGTGATATTTTCTATCCCATCTAAAGCCTGTTCACGTGGCATCAAATCATAAGCATTAGTATTCCAAACTTTCACTTCACCTATTTTCTGTAGTTCATGTATCAAGTTCTCCGGAAACAATGAAGTAATTAGAATTTTTTGTTTTTCCATTTTTCTCATTTTTATTGTGTCTAATCTATTTATTTCTTAAAACTATCAGTTCTGAATGGAGCCACAGGCAAATCTGTTTCATTAAAAAGACAAGCTTCTCCATCATCATTAAAACAATACCGCACATAAGCTGGGGCTCTGACTTTCTCCGACCATAGTATCAATTCATTATCTTTAATACATCCCTCTGCATCATAAAATCTTCCATCCCAACTTGCTATTTCTAACTCCTTAAAGGAAGTTGCTTTTAGTTTCTCCAAATCACGAAATCTTACTATCGCTTTTCCCTTCCGAAAAAATATATTATCCAATATTGGAGTTTTATACCCTTTAACAGGTAAGCAATAATGATCCCCGAGTGCCCAATTCGCCAAACGCACACCAACCTCTTTCTTCCGAATCGGATGAATATCACCTATATCATTTACTAAATCAGATATAGTAACCAAACCTGTATGTTTCACATGCTTGGTAAAAAGTTCTTGCTGTTCCCTCAACAAAGCAGGTGCATTATCTGTTGAATAATATTGATAAGGAGCTATTTGTACTACATAAAAAGGGAACTCACTATTGAATCTTTTTCTCCAAGAAGTTACCATCTTATCCAAAAGCTGGCTATATGTCTGATAATGCAAATAATTAGACTCTCCCTGATACCAAATACAACCCGAAATCGTATACGGAATAACCGGATGTATCATCCAATTATATAAAACACCAGGTTTACTTGGACGCGTATTCCATAATTCTCTACAAAGGTTATTTGAAATAATACTATCTGAGAAAACTATTTCTTCAGGTGTCCACGCTTCAGCTGGTGTTCCACCTACTGCTGATACGATTATGCCTATTGGTACCTTTAATTCCATATAAAGTTTTTCTGCAAAATAATAAGCAACAGCACTGGTTCTACCTGCAACATCTGGAGAACAAATATTCCACACTCCATCACAATTATTTTGGGGTGTATCAGCACCTTTTGTCGATACAGAAAAAATTCGTATTCGTGGATTTGTAGCTTTTACTATATTTTCCTTAGCGTTTTCTGTACCACTCAAAGGCATAGCCATATTCGACTGTCCACTACAAAGCCAAACTTCTCCTAACAAAATATTCTTATAAATAATTCTTCTAGATCCAATGATAGACAAAGTATAAGGACCGCCAAATTCACTCGTACGAATTTTTGTACTGAATTTTCCTAAAACATCAGCTTTCGCAAATATTGTATCTTTTGGAGCCCAACTTCCGACAATTTTAATTATTTCATCCCTATTTCCATATCCCCAAATCGAGACATCTGCATTTTGTTGTAATACCATATTATCACAAAAAACAGAAGGCATTGATATCTGAGCAGTCAAAGAAAAACAGGAAATCCGCAAAAAGAACAAAAAAATATATTTGCTCTTCTCTTTTCTTATTTGATATAGTAACATTCCCTATTTAAATTTAGATTCCAGCTGTTGAAATAATGATTTTGTAAGGTATTTTCCCAATAAAAAATGCTTTCGATCCGGATACCAAAAAGTACAAACTCCATTCTTTTCAGTGACACTTGGATATGTTGCTACTTCCGTTGTTCCTTTTGGACCAAAAGAAATATCATTTGTCGACAGAAACTCCAAAGAAGAACTGAACCAAATAGGTTGATGAGCACCCGGCACAAATTTCCCCAAACAAAGACTAGCAGGATTTCGCAAAAAGTTCGACTGATTCCCATTATCCCACACTTTTTTAAACTGGTCATATTCGCCTCTCCTCCCATCATTATCATAATGGATCAGAATAAATTTATTGTCCGACAAAGCATATATAGGACATGACACCAAAGGATTTCTTATTTTCTCTCCATCGTCTTTATATCTAAGAACTTCCGGAGTCCTCCAAGTTTCACCATCATCATCTGAAACCGAATACCAAATATATCCAGTCATAGTCCTCATAACAGTAAAAAGACGTTTATCTGGCAACATTACTATTGCGGGTTCCTGACAAACAGAAATTTGTGAGTACATTTTATGAGCCACTTCTAACCCCTCCATATTTACCGGCAACCAAGATATTTTCAAATCTTCGGGTAATGGATTCTCATCTATATTTTCAAAACGGACAAAAGAAGCCCGACTATCCTGATCAGTCCAATTCCTACCTGGACTTTTTACAACAGATTCACTACTCCATTGAGTATAGCCGCTTATATAACGTCCTTTACTATCTCTGATAGGTTTTTGCCAAACAATCCAATTAGGGGTATATAGAGTATCAGGATTATCAAATTGATTTTTAGGCACCATGATATCTTTTCCTCGAATCCATTGATATCCATTATCATCCGAATAAAAACACCCCATAACTCCTGAATGCTGACGAGTATCTGGATATTGTGTTTCTTTGGTATAAAAACAATATATCCTTCCTTTCTTTGAAACTATGGGAAATGCCCAACTCGCTTGTCCTTCAGACCTAGTACTGGATTTTCCTGCGATAATGACAGGAGCAGTCCAATGTTTACCATCCATGCTTCTAGCAATAACTGCCCGATTATCCCCCTTACCTTCCACACTGCTTTGGGTCCAAAGAGCTAATAATTCATCACTATGAGGAGCTTCAAAAACTAAAAAATGTTCATTATCTCCATCCTCTTTTCCTTTAGGTAAATAAACTACTACATCTGGGTTTGTCCTTAGCCATTCTTTACTTATCTCCAACTGTCCTGATCTAATATCCTTTATTCCAAACAGTTTTCCTGATTGGAAATTACCTATCGCTTCTGAAGTATAAAGAGATCTATCATAAACCCTAAACACAGAAATCGTACCTTCAAAGTCTTTGGAGAAACAGACCTCACGTTCACCATTCACGTCAAATATATAAGGATTAAACCGGGCAAATCCCCAAGGGCGTTCACCTCCGTCACAAAGTACACCATCAATCACAAACATGAGAATTTTTGCATTCGCATCAATAGTCACCACAATATGGTGCTTTTGTCCTGGTCTAATACTACCTATATCCGATCTCCAAAGTAATGGAGAACGACCATCATCCAATAAAATTTCTATCGCACCTTCCTTTTTTAATGTTAAACGCATTCCGTTTCCGGCATATTTAGCAGAAGTATTTACCCCTGTCGTTTCGCGAATTCGCGTATCTAAAAGAAGTTGATCTCTATCCAACGTACCAGGAGTAAGAACCAACTCCAAAGAAAAGCTCTTTCCTTTATATAGTTTTCCCAAATCCGGCATTTCAAAAATTGTCCCCTGTCTTACTTCTGCTGATGATAAATTCAAAATGAGCCCCTTTGTTGTCAAAGATTCATTCTCTGCTTGTGTCCATAACATCTCTAAATAATCAGTAGGAATACAATGAATTCTAGCTTTTGTTTTTTGGGTTTCCGTGAAAAAGTATTCCCCATTATCCTCTATCCAGTCTGGATAAGAAATTCCGTTTTCATAATTATCATCATAAATGAATATTTCAGGCTGACTCCAATAAATATATCCGTTTCTCTCAACACCGCCTGCCAACCAAGTCGGATTCCTATTTCCTATAGGCTGATTTGAATACCAGCGTGTACCATTATTATGGAAAAACATAGCATATTTTCCATTTTTAAATTTATAGATTTTACTGAAACATCGGGGTTGTTTTATTTTTCTCCCTTCAGGCGAATAAGTAGCCCATTCAGGATGAGTCCATGTACGTCCATTATCTCTGCTATATGCCTGTACATTATTACCTAGATTAGTCCGATATACACAATATAAACTACCATCACTCAGAGAAACAATATTATGTTCATCTGCTACTTTTCCTGCAGGAGGCAACAATCCTTTATTTCCATCTGGTAAAGTTTCCCATTTTATTTTTTCCGGATCATTCTCTGTCAAAATATTCGAACTTTTCAATATTGCACCAGATCCGCTATCCATAAATCCTTCACCAAAATTTCCAACTTTTGATAAAGGAAAGAAGACTGCATTCTGATGAATGACAGGTAATGCGACACTCCAGAAAAATTGTATTTTCCCCTCGTATACATTTGTATTATCTATTTCAAAATTGCGAACTGGGACTTCATAACGTTTAGATGACCAAGTATATCCCCCATCATCTGAATATTTCATCATCATTTTACCAAAAGTATCAACCCGTTTTATTGGTTTTCTATTAACATCCAATATCTCCCGCAGATTATTTGAATTGTAAGTATAAAATACATATATCCTGCCGGAAGGTACTATCAAAGGAACAACCCAGGAAGCTTCCGGACCATCAGATGGTTCAATATCAATCAGAGGACTCCAATTCTTCCCACGATCACGACTGATTGTCGCAACAATATGCTGCCCTTGTGCCCCTTCTTCACCAATGCCCGTTGTTAAAGTACAAACCCATTCATTTTGTTTATTAATCACAACATAAGGTTGATCACAATAACCCTCTGCTGGAATCTCTGCCATTGCATTTTCTATATTTCTCCAATCATTACTTGATTGTGCTTGTATAGTAACCGAACATGCAACAAACAAAAAACATACTATTGCATTTTTCATATTCACCTGATTTATTTTGATTTATAATATCTATGAATTCCTATTATTTCTGTATTTAGGAGCGGCCGGTTATAAATATCCAATCGCAATAATTTTCCGCCAGGCCTGATATTATCAGCTTTCAACTTCGTAATTAATAGCTGACCCAGTTCAAAATCAGTTATATCCGAAACAAATCGTCCCCAACCATATTGGCGGGAATTATTCCCATTACAAACATTACCATCTACTACAAATTGAATGATTTTAGGGCCATTATCAATGGTGACAGTCACATGATGTTTTCCATAGACAGAAATCAGCCCCGGATCCGAATTCCATTTACTCTGTTTCTCTCCATCATCTATAATCAGTTCAATATCACCATACAGTCCTGTTTGCATTATTATATTTTTTCTTCCACAGCGACTACTCATTTTAAAAAGAATTTGAGCAGATGCCGGTGACGATAATTCCAAACAGAAATCAAAAGTGACACCTTTTTCAAAATTCACTATTCTTTCTCCTTCCATCGATAAATTACCAGGAAACAATAAAGCTTCTCCATAAGAAAAGCACAAACCACTCGTTGTTTTCTCACATATATCAAATTGTTTCCATAACATTTCCATAAAAGAAACTGGTATTTCATGACAACGGGCATTTTCCTTATTAGTTTCTGTTATCCAATATTTTCCGTCTTGCTCTATCAAATCCGGATAACTCATTCTTACATTTATATCCGGCTCATACAGCAGTATTTCAGGTTGCCCCCAATAAATTTTTCCGTCTTTTTCAATTCCTCCGCTAATCCATACAGGATTTCTGTCGGCAAATGTTTTACCACTATGGTTATGATACCAAAATAAATATTTCCCATTTTTACATTTCCAAATTCTGGGACATGCCCTTGGAGTCTTTAAAGCAATCCCGGTTTCATACCGTGGAGGCAATGGTAAAGTCCATGATTTTCCGCCATCAAAGGAGTAAGACTCTAATGGATACCCTGATATCGTTCTATGCATACAATATAAACTACCATTATTCAACTGAAAAAGATTCTGTTCTGAATTCACTGGACCATAAGCACTATTTTTTACACCATTGTCTCCATCCGGAAGCATTACAAAACGAAGTCTGCTCACATCTTTTTCTGTATTAATATTATCACAGCGAAAATACCACCCTTCGCTATCATCCAGTAAATAATGCCGTATTTTAGAAAAAGCAAACATCATTCCCTGATCAACATCTACAGGTTTCCCAATCCCCCACAATATTTGAACTTTCCCCTTCCAGTCATTCGCATAATCCACATTAGTCTTTCTCACATCCAAACGATAACGCCGAGACCATGTTTTACCTTCATCGTCCGAATAACGATAACAATACCAGCCAAGCATATCTTCTCGTATATTCTTCTGTTCTCTTAAAGTATGAATCTTATCTCCATTATAATCATAAAAAACATAGACGCGCCCAAAAGATGTAACATAAGGCATAGCCCACGATGCAGACTCTGAACCAGGCTTTTCTATTTTAACCGGCTTGGTCCACGTCCGGCCATGATCCTCGCTAAGTGTACTAACAATATGTTGTCCTCCGGTTCCTTCCGCCCCCTCGCCTGTAGTAAAAACACATAACCACTTTCCTCCGGGTAAAATAACAACATAAGGCTGATCACAATATCCATTTGTATAAATTGGAAATGCACCTATCGTCACATTTCTCCAATCTTGATATTGAGCACTCAAGAAATAAAATGGACAAAGCATCAACAGAAATATAACAGCAACCGGTATTTTTTTCATTATACTGATTTTTATAGTTTTTTACAACCAGATTCTGAAGAACAATACAATATAACTCCCTCAAAATCTGGCATAAAATGATTTAATAAGTTGGATTTTGAGGTAACAAGGCTGGATTTTTATCAACTTCTCCTTGAGGAACAGCTAATAAGAATCTGTCATGAACAAATTCCGGTTCTTTTTTAAACTCTCCGACTTTATTCATTCTCACCAAATCATACCATCTTTTTCCTTCAAAAGCAAATTCTTTTCTGCGTTCTTCTAATATCAAAGACAAAGCATCAGGTGTCGACTCAACAGTTTTTGAGGCAAGCCCAGCTCTAGCCCGGATTTGATTTATCAAGACCAAAGCTTCACTAACTTTATTCATTTTTACTAAAGCTTCTGCTTTCATTAGAAAAACTTCCGGCAGCCTATATATAATTATGTTATCATCACTATATCGTTGAGTCCCAATGATAGTAACTGTTCCAAGATATTTATTACCATACTTCATTCCTTTTACATTATTATCATAATACTGTTCTTCCTCTTTACTTAATACAGCTATTGTAGTTTCATACCGTAAATCCTGCGGTTCTTCCCCAAAAGCATCGTCCAGGCTATGAGATGGTAACATCAATGTTTCTCCACCATAAGGCCGGCTTTTATCATATGCCCTTGGCAAAAAATAATTACAAAAACTATGCGTAGCATTTTGAGTGTAGTCAGACCATATCTCAAAGATAGATTCACTCGTATTTCCTAATCTGAATATATCAGAATAATTCTCGCCTGCTAACAAACTATAGTTCGGATTAGCTAATATTTCATTTGCATTTTCTATTACTTTTTCTAAATCATCAGATGATGCAAAAGAAGTATAAGACCTGGTAAGAAGCACATCACATAAAAGGACCTGAGCCGCAGCCTTTGTTGCACGTATACGCTGATCTGAACGGGTGACTGGTAAATTTTGTTTTGCTATATTCAAATCATTTACAATTTGTTCGTATATCTTTTCCACAGGAGTTCTTGACACATACATGTTCTCACCCTGTGAGAAAAATGGTTCTACGATAAGAGGTACAGCTCCCCAGTTTTTGGCTAAAGTAAAATAGGCACTGGCACGTAAAAAATAGGCTTCTCCCAAAATTCTATTTTTCTCTGCCTCATCTGCAAAAGAGATTGTATTTGTATAATAAATAACTTCATTCGAGCGAGTCACTACATTATAATAATTCCCCCAAGTACAATATCCGCTATTTGCATCTACAATATTATTATTAAATTCCATCGCCTGAGGATTTATCATCTCATATCCCCATTTGGGAGGAATCTCCAAATTATCGGATCTTCCTTCTCCCAATTCAAAAGAACGATAAACTGATCCACGATACTGATTATAAACGGCAATCAAGCCAGCCTCCGCATCCTGAGGAGTTTTCCAGAAATTAGTAGATGTAATATCACTTTCCGGTATTTGATCTAAAACATCACATGATGACACAAGAAAGGAAAAGGTCAACATTAAAGTGAAGTATATATTCTTCGTTTTCATAACATTACAGTATTAAAATTTAACATTCAAGCCTAACATATAAGTACTAACTTGAGGTATCATACCAATATCAACACCTTGTGTATGAATGTTACTGGCTTTAGAGTTTACTTCCGGATCATATCCCTTATATTGAGTAATAGTAAATAAGTTCTGTGCACTCAAATAAACACGTAAACTTGAAAGTTTTAAAATGTTAGAGATATTCGAGGGTAATGTATAACCTATACTCAAATTATTCAATCTCAAATAACTTCCATTTTCAACATATTTTGAAGAAAATTGATTATCACGAGCGTCGGTTGAAGTCAGAACTTTATGTTCAGTTGTTATATCACCAGGTTTACTCCAGGCATTTACACGTTCAACCCGAGCCGCGTCATAACAGAATCCACGACTTGACAGAAAACGCATTTGATTAAAAATCTTATTACCATACATAAAACTAAATTGCATTCCCAGGTCAAAATTTTTATAAGAGACACTGGTATTAAATCCACCAAAAAATTTAGGATGTGGTGAGCCTATGACTTGCCGATCGTTTGAATCAATCTTTCCATCCTTATTGTAATCTTCATATTTCAATGTTCCACCTACAGGTTTTTGTCCCATAATAGAACTCACATGTTCCTGAGCTATTTCATCTGTCGGATAAACTTCTCCTTCCCATTTCAGTCCATAAAATTCACCGATAGGATGTCCTTCCTGGGTATAAAATGTACCGTTAGTTGTATAGAATACCTCTGTTGATGCTGTAGATATAATCGGAGTATGGTTTGGAAGAGATAATACTTTGTTCTTATTGAAAGAAATATTAAATCCGGCTGACCAGTTCCAATCCTCATTCTGAATGACATCTCCGGCCAAAGAGAACTCAACACCTTTATTTTCAATCTTACCTAAATTAGTCAAATAACTACCGAAGCCAGTATAGCCAGGAATAGGCATGCTAAACAATAATCCTTTTGTCCGTTTAATATAATAGTCCATTGAAAATGTCAATCTATTTTTAAACATGCTTAAATCAATACCTGCATCATATTGATCCGTACTTTCCCAGGTTAAATCAGCAGCAGGTATACCTCCTACCATTACTCCCGGTTGACCGGCATAATTGACTCCGGTATTGTACGTACCCTGTGCTGCATAATTACCGATATTCTGATTACCAGTGCGTCCTATACTTGCGCGTATTTTCAAATCGTCAATCATAGTTAAATTCTTCATGAAATGCTCTTCATTCATGCGCCAAGCAATAGATCCTGCCGGGAATAATGCATACCGGTTATTAGAACCAAAACGAGAAGAACCATCATTTCGAATACTTAATCCAACAAGATATTTACTGGCAAAACTATAGTTCGCACGGGCAAAAACAGAATTAATTCCCCAACCAGTTTTATAACTGTATATTTTATCTTTACTGGTTGAAGCATTCATGGTACTGATCAGATCACTAGGACCACCACTTGCAGAACCATTAAAATTAAAATTCCTGGTTTCTTGCATACTATAGCCTAAAATAGCACTCAGCTTATGTTTTTTATAATCAAAAGAATAAGATAAAATATTTTCACTCAACCATGTATTCCATTTATTCGAATAGGCAGAAGACGGACGTGTAGCGCCACCCAATATTGTTGAAGGGAAAAAACTATTACCCGTATCTATTCCTATATCTGCAGACCAGGTAGTAGTAAGCTCCAATCCCTCCAGTATCTTTATCTTTGCATAAACAGAACCAATGCCTGCGGTTCTATAACTATCGCCCTGATACAATTCTGCAGAAGCAATAAGATTTGGTCGCTCTCTGTTCGCATATGAGCCATCTGATTCATAGATTGGTTCATAAGCCATCTTTCTTAAAAGGTTCGCCATTACGGAACTCTGTGAATCGCCTTTAGGTATTTCATCTGTATGAGAATAATTACCTTTTAAAGAAGTTCCTACACTCAGATAACTGGTAAGATCATAATCCATATTAAATCTTGCTGTATATCGTTCGTATCCATTAGAAATAACAACTCCTTTCTGATTATAATAACTTATATTAGAAGAGAACCTCATCTTATCATTTCCTCCTGATGCACTAAAACTATAATTTTGTACAGGAGCAATACGAAATACCTCATCCTGCCAATTTGTATCATAGCCTGCATTATAGTCTGCTAAGCCTTGCTCTCTAGGCTCTACAGGTGAATTCGGATTCAACCGGTTATAATTAGCAACCCCCTTTAATACATATTCCCATTGTTGTTGGGCATTCATCATTGGCATTTTTTTATACACACGCTGTAACCCATAATATGCATCAAAACTGATATCTGTCTTTCCTTTTATTCCCCTCTTCGTTGTAATTAAAATTACTCCATTAGCTGCACGTGAACCATAAATAGCTGAAGAGGAAGCATCTTTCAAGACTTCCATACTTTCAATATCATTCGGATTAATTCCCAAGATATTATCAGATGGAACTCCATCAATTACATAAAGAGGATTATTCCCATTAAATGAATTTGCACCACGAATCCTGACTGTTATATCCGATCCCGGAGCGCCACTGTTTGTCGTAACCTGTACACCTGTACTCTTCCCCACCATTAAACTGGCAGCTGAAGCCATCGGCTGGTTATGTAATACAGTTCCACTCACTTTAGAGATCGCACTACTTAAGTCCTTCTTCATCATTGTTCCATAACCCACCACAACCACTTCATTCAAGCCTATCGTTGACTCTTTCAGTTGTGTACTGAGAATTGTCCTATTTCCAACCGGAACCTCCTGAGTTTCCATTCCAATAAAAGAAATAACAAGTATAGCTGACGGTTCTACAGATAATGAATATTTTCCATCCAGATCAGAAACAGTACCATTGGTTGTACCTTTCTCTATAATCGTTACTCCAGGAATCGGTTCCTTATCTGTTCCGGTCACTACTCCGGAAATAACTTTCTTTTGGGCCAGTGCAATATTCATGCACAATACCGACGTCATCAAAAAGAGAATAAAACGTCTAAACCCAATAATTTTCAGGCTTTTCATTTCGATAGATTTTTTGATTTAATTAATGATTAATATTTAGACAAGATGCACATCTTCTATTTTACAGCAGTTATCCTTTTTATTATCCCAGGGGATAATCGTTCGGATAAGGCAGGAGCTATTTTTTCTAAAGCGATCTTTTCAAATGCCTCCCTATCCACAGGGATGAATTCGACATGATGCTCATTTAGAATTTTTTTATAGGAATTTTCATATTCCTCCATCAGTTCATTCTGATAGACCGCAGACTCTTTTATCGCTTGTATAACAACTTCTTGCTGCTCCCGTTCAAACTTTTCATAAAAATGATCACCAACTGCTACAATGTAATAACTCAGTAAATGATTTGTTTCCATCACATATTTTTGTGTTTCATAAAGATGGCTGGTACAAATTGTTTCCAATGGATTTTCCTGACCATCGACAATTCCCTGTTTCAATGCCATAAACATATCCGAATAGGCAATAGGTGTAGGATTTGCACCGAATAACATCCAAGATTCAATATACACTGGTAACTCCGGGACACGTAATTTCAAACCATTCAAATCTGCCGGTTTAATAACTTTCCGTTTAGTTGTAGTCAAATATCTCGGGCCTCGCCGATAGTACGCTAGAAAATGAATTTTTCTTTTTGAAGATATAGTTTCTTCAATTTCTTTTCCGATATCTCCATATAACACATTATCCAAATGTTCATAATCTCTGAATAAAAAAGGGACTTCCATTACTCCATATTCAGGAGCGTACCACCCGATAAGAGAAGGACCTACAATAATCATATCGATAGACCTTAAACTAAGGCCTTCTATCATTTCCCTATCATTCCCTAATTGTCCGTTCGAATAAATCTTTACCTGAATTTTTCCTTGAGTTCGTTCTTTTACTAATCGGGCAAACTCTAAAGCACCTTCATGTGAAGCACCACCTGCAGACATGACATAACCTAATTTTATTTCCGCAAAATCCTTTTGACTCGAATTGGAACAGCCACAAAACAAGGAAATAAAGAATAAACAAATAAATTGTAATCGTTTTTTCATAATAATAAAATCAAATGATTGAACCTCCAAAAAGACGAACTAAAACAAGAGAGAGATCAGGAACGAACACACACAAAAGTAATGCTATAAGCATCGAAATATAAAAAGGAACAATACTTTTCAGTATTTGTGGAACAGGAATATTTCCCGTCCCCGAAATGACAAACAATAAAATACCGACCGGAGGAGTAACAAGCCCTATCATTATCGCTAATTGGAAAACAACTCCAAAATGAATAATATCAATTCCCATACTATTAACTACCGGAAGCAATAAAGGAGTAAGGATTATCATGATACTTCCTCCTTCCATTACAGTTCCCAACAGTAGAAAAACAGCAATAAGGATAAGTAAGAACAAGTTTTTGTTTGTCGTAATGTTCGAGAAAGTATCTACTATCAATTGCGGATCAACTTCCCGAGATATAATCCATCCGAATGCGGATGCACAAGCTATAATTATCATAATTCGGGCTGTAGCTTTAGCTGAACGGATAAAAAGAGAAAGAAGATCCTTTAGCTTCAATGTCTTATGAATAAACAATCCGACAATAAGACCGTATATAATAGCTATTACTCCCGCTTCTGTTGCGGTTACAACGCCAGAAACGATACCTCCGATAATTATTACAGGCATAAGAAGAGACCAGAATGCATCTTTAAAACTTTCTCTAATTTCTGTAACTGATAATTTTTCCCCTTTAGGAAATTTATTTCGCACCGCAATTATGTAACAATTTATGATCAGAATACCTCCTAACAAAATTCCAGGTAAAATACCTGCTATAAACAATTTACCGACAGAAGCATTTGAGACAGAGGCAAATATTATAAATCCGACACTCGGTGGAATAATCGGGCCTATTGTTGCAGAAACAGCGTTCACGGCTCCGGAAAAGCTATCCGGGTACCCTTGTTTACGCATGGCTGGAATCATTACAGAACCAACAGCAGCCCCACTTGCAATAGCTGCTCCGGAAACAGCTGCCATAATCATATTAGTTATTACAACAACAAAAGATAGTCCTCCACGCACATTTCCAATCAGAGATAAAGCAAAACGGATCAGACGTTCTGTTATACCCGAGGCATTCATTAATTCTCCGGCTAACAAGAAAAAAGGAAGTGCCAGCATAACTATTGAATCAGCACCGACACTAATCCTTTGAGCCAGTACCATTACAGACATATCAGAGTAACAAATCAAATAAAACAAGACACTAATAGCTAATGCATAAGCAATTCTCACACCTGATATCAACAAAATCAGCATAACAATCAACATGGCAATCATAATATATCCTCCTCTTGTTTTTGGTTCACATTATTTGTTAATAACTGTCTGGCACCTAAAACACAGATAATGATCGAGGTAGTAGGGAATGCGCCATATAAAACAATGGAAATAGGTAACTCCAATGCCGGACTCAAGGTCCCCCACACATCAGCAGTCCACATATAACCAATGAGAGTTGCAACACCTGAAAATACAGTTATAAGGAATATATCAATCCAATTCGCATAATACTTATACTTTGAAGGTAGTAGTTCGACAAAAAAGTCAACTCCAATATGGATATGATCTTTAAACGCACTCGCAGAACCTATGAATGTCATCCAAACAAACAGATACTTTGCCAATTCTTCTGTCCAATTCAAAGAATTATTCAAAAGATATCTGAATAATACCTGAGTAAAAATAAGAAGTACTATCAAGCAAAATATTATTCCGAGAAACAAATCGATCGGATTACTTTTTTCTTTTTTCGTTTCCATGATATGGCTTTTTAGATCGGTTCACAACTTTTGCAAAATCGTTTGTGCAAATAGAGAAAAAAAATATTAATTACCAAAACTCTTATCAATAGAAGTGTAATATTTCACTTCTTTTTCACAAAGACAAATACAAGTGATTAATGTCCAAATCCCCTAGGATGCAAAATCGTTTGTGCAAAACTAAATAAAAAAATGGAACTAAGAAACATTTATCAAAAAAATAATATGCACGCATCTATATTTAACCATATTTAAGACTTTACACTTGACTCACGAATCGTTAATGATACAGGTATAGTATATGCAGAAGGATGTACAGGTTCTTTAGCACGGATAAGCGCCAAAAGCACATCCATGGCTTTTTCTGCCATTTGCTTAATGTTCAGATTGACAGCTGTAATAGAAGGGTTCATTAATGAAAAATAAGGTGCTGCCTCCATACTTATTAGTTTCAAGTCGTGAGGTATAGATATATTTTTTACCTGATACAGATACTCTAAAGCAGGAAGACCGATCATATTACTCATAAAAATAACTCCCTCAACAGCGGGTTTCAAAGACAAAATACGATCTATAGCTTTATAAGTCTCTTCAATAATATTCTCATAAGGTATGACTTCTATAAATTCATCTTCCACAATACATCTATATTTTTCCATAGCTGCTTTATAACCAGAAACACGGCTTTCCATATGTGAAAGAGTTGTTGGTGAAATAAAGATAGCTATCCGCTTCAGTCCCTGATTAATTAGATGTTCTGCTGATGAATATCCTATAGAGAAATTATCCGCAACCACTTGCGGAGCATTAACATCAGAAAGATTTCTATCCACAATAACTAAAGGTGTATTGCTATCTTCTATCATTTTAAAGAGAGAAGGTTGCATACGGGTGGTAGGGGCAATAATCATTCCATCCACCTGATAATCAATCAATGAATTTATTAAACTCTCCGGATTATTATCATCCTCCCCTGAACTGCATGACATAATCCTGTATCCTTCCTGCGTTGCCACTTCCTCAATATATCTACCCAAGCGTGCAAATGTCGAATTTGCCATGTCAGGAAGTATCAATCCCAGGATATAACTTTTACCAGACCGCAAACTCTGAGCCAAAACATTCGGTTTATAATTCAGCTGGGTAGCAACTTCTATGATTTTCTTTTCTAATTTTTCACTGATCCTACGTTCCCGTGCACGCCCATTCAAAACCATTGAAACCGTAGATATATTCACTCCTGCCACGGATGCAATATCTTGTAGTTGTATTTTTTTCTGTTTCGCCATATCTATAATTATCAATTATTAGAGAATTAGATTTATTCATTTACAAAACGATTGCATACTTCTTATTCTTGGGGTTCATTATTCACTTTTGGCTCATGTGGCGTGCAAAGATAAAGAAAAAAGCAATACGAGTGTATTTTATTTTATCGGTTCAATAACAATAAAAATTTGATTGATAACAGTATATATTCTTCTTTTATTCCTGTAAACTTACAGAACCAACTCCGCAAACAACTTTTCAAACGTAACCTCCAGGTCAGTCGAAAAGCCGGGATGCGGACGCGAAGTCTGGATGGAAGAACTGCGCACAGCCGTCAGCCAACGGAAACGCTCGGGAATATCCATAGAGGCTATCGGGCCACCGTCGGCAGTGCCGGAGCAGATGTGATCGAATACTTTCAGACCGGCATACAGCGAATCCATATCCAGTTCGGAAGAGAACAAGCAGAGCTTCTTTTCATCCACCTGATAACGCGCCTTTATAAACCGGGCCCGTTTAGAGAACATGATAAGACCCACATTAATAAACTCCTCCCGTTCCACCCGGGGAACAAAACGGATAACGGCGTATTCATATAAGTGCTTTCCTTGCATGCTGCGCTTCTTTTATAAATGTTTCGGAATGGGCAATCCTTTCTGTCAGGAATTCAATATAAACGTCTCTTATTTCCTGCGGCGTACCGGGACTTTCGTTCCACTGCAACCAGTCGTCCGGAACCAGAGAAACAATTTCACGGATTTTATCCGGAGTAAGAATACGTTTAAATTCGGCATCCGTTTCCTCCAACTTACCGGCTTCCGGCAACAGGGCATGGTCTTTAATCTGGATAAACGGGCTTAAAGCATGTTTGCGCCAGTTCGACCATGAATAATGGAAATAGAGTGACGCACCATGGTCAATCAGCCATAATTCCTTATGCCACATCAGCATATTCGTATTGCGGGTCGTACGGTCCACATTCGTCAGGAGGGCATCCAGCCAGACTATTTGTGAAGCGAGTTTTTCTCCGACCTTGTTGACTACCGGGTCAAATGTCAGGGCACCCGACAGGAAATGCAATCCCAGGTTCAAACCACGGCTTGCCTGCAATAAATCCTGTATCTCCTCATCCCCTTCGGTACGACCAAAGGCCTCATCGAGGTTAAGAAAGACCAGTTCAGGCACACGGAACCCCAATGCCCGCGCTATTTCACCGCCAATCAATTCGGCTATCAGGGCCTTGGTTCCATGACCGGCTCCCCGGAACTTTACGACATATTTATATTCATCGTCGGCTTCTGCCAAAGCCGGCAACGAACCTCCCTCCCGGAGAGGCATAATATATCTGACTACATTCGCTGTTCGCAATTCCATAATAAATGCTTTTGACAAAGATAAAGATACTTCCTGTTTACACAAAAGAAACTATCTACATCTCTAAAACAAAATAACCGAGCCGTTGTTTTTATTCAAAGGACGTTATCGGAGTATACAAGCTATAAAAACATTGGCGTATGTCGCATTCTTCCCATCATTTATTAAGAAGCAGAGAGCAGGAAAGGGCTTCCGTTTCCTATTCGGAACTATTGTTCGACCTGATTTATGTATTTGCGGTCACACAACTTTCGCATTACCTGCTTCACCATCTGGACTGGCAGGGATATGTACAGGAAATTATTCTGTGGTTCGCTGTATGGCTGGCCTGGCAACACACCACCTGGGTGACAAACTGGTTTGACCCGGAAACACGTGCTATCCGCATACTGTTGTTTATCCTTATGCTAATCGGGCTGGTGATGGCTTCCGCTATTCCCGAAGCCTATACGAGCCGGGGATTGGTCTTCGCCGCCTGTTATGTGGCTATCCAGTTAGGAAGGACGGTTGTGATTGTCTTTCTGTTGGATAAGAAGCATCATCTTTCACCCAACTTCAAACGCATATTGGGATGGTTCTGTATCTCTGCCGTATTCTGGATAACCGGAGCGTTCTGCGAAGGCTATACACGTATTTTATTATGGTTGTTTGCCGTCCTGTGTGATTATACGTCTCCGATGTTCGGTTTTTACCTGCCGGGACTCGGACGGTCCATCTCCGGCAAAGAATGGACTATTGAAGGGCAACACCTGGCCGAAAGAAGCCAGTTGTTCGTTATCATTGCTTTCGGGGAGACAATCATGATGACGGGAGCCTCACTAAGCGATTTAGAAGTATGGGACGCTACCATTATCTATGCGGCAATCATATCCTTCACTAACAGCCTGGCGATGTGGTGGATTTACTTTGATGTCAGCAGCGAAGCCGGAAGCCGGAAAATAAAAAAGATTTCGAATCCCGGCCTGCTTGGCCTGAAATACCATTCCATCCATGTGGTATTGGTCGGGGCACTGATTATCTGTGCGGTGGGTGACGAACTGGTTGTCAATCATCCGCTGGGAGAAATGACGACAGGCGGTATCTTTGCCATGGTAGGCGGTCCGATCATCTATCTGATAAGCAACGGAGTTTACAAATGGATTACCTGCCAGCTAATAGCCTGGTCGCATGTGATTGCCGTTATCGCCCTGGTCCTGATTATTCCGTTCGGCCGTCTTTTCAATCCGCTTCAACTGAATGGAATAACGGCACTAATCTTCATTGCTGTAGTTATTTATGAGACAATAAAAACACGTTGATACTTTTATCAGGCACCTTTACATAAGTTTATAGATATTTCCCGGCAGCGTCTTAATCCGTCCGTTCATTTCCAGTTCAAAGAGCAGGGAAGACAGTTCACGGACAGGCAGATTCAGTTCCGTTGCCAGTTGGTCGATATGTATTTCTCCCTTTTCGCGAAGAAGTTTTATGACTATTCCTGCACGGTCGTCTTCTTCGAAAAACAATTCAGCCTGGACAGGGGCAGGCGAAGGTGTTTTATTCACGTCCCAACAAAGTGCCGACACCAAATCGGAAGCCGATGTTATCAAACCCGCCTTATTCTGCCGGATTAGCGCGTTGCATCCTTTGGAATAATAATCGTTTACCCGCCCGGGAAATGCATAGACGTCATGCCCATAGGAAAAAGCAAGGTCAGCCGTAATAAGCGAGCCCCCTTTTTCTGCCGATTCCATTACAATCGTTGCCTCCGCTAATCCGGCAACAATCCGGTTACGCCGGACAAAGTTCGGTTTATCCGGTTCCGTTCCGCTGGGGAAATCGGACAACAATCCGCCATGAGACAACATTTCAACGGCTACGGAGCGATGTGAAGAAGGATAGATGCGGTCCAGACCATGAGCCAACACTGCTACAGTCGGCAGTCCATACTTCAGGGCACTCCGATGGGCACAGATATCGACGCCATAAGCCAGTCCGCTCACGACCAGCAAATCCGGATAAGAGGCCGACAAGGCATGTATCAACTCTTCCGCCATCGTCCTGCCATATTCTGTTATGTGGCGCGTCCCGACAATACTGACAATATGTGTATTATTCAAGTCGACCTTCCCCTTAAAATAGAGTAGTACAGGAGCGTCGGAGCACTCTTTCAAACGTTTGGGGTAACTCTCATCTGTCAGGAAATAACAGCTTATCTGGTTCTTTTCAATAAAAGTCAACTCTTTCTCGGCTTGCAGAAGCACTTCCGGGCTTTTAATGGCAGCAGCGGTAAGGCTACCGAAACCCGGAATCTTCTCCAACGTCTGTCTCTTTTCCGCAAAGACAGCCTCTGCGTCGCCGAAGGTTTGCAGAAGCTGACGGGCCAGGACATCTCCCACCCCGTTTATCATAGTTAAGCCAATCTGGTAAATCCGTTTATCTGTCATGATACTGTCATAGTTTGTCTTGTATCCTTTTCAACATTTCGTCAAAATATTCGCCGCGGGTCAGCTTGCCGTCCTGTACGACAACCGATTCGACTTTCCCCTTAGTGGCCAGCGCACCATCGGAAGCTCTGTAGATATCCTGTTCAAAGACCAGCTTTACGCCTTTCTTATATACATTCAGGCAGGAGATATAGCTGTCACCGCTCTTCAAAGAGGTCTTGTAATCGATCTCCACATGAGAGACAAACCCGTCCACTCCCTTATCATGCATGGCACCGAAATTCTCTCCCAGCGACTCGAGGAACTCATGACGGGTATGTTCCATATAATGCTGATAGTTGGAGTTATTCACTACGCCCTGCAAGTCGCATTCGTAGTCGCGCACCTTGTCTGTCAGTTTAAAAATATACTCTTTCATTCTTTCTGTTCTTTATCGTTCGTAGATACCATTTTATAAAGACGGTCCGAAGGACGTACTTTATCGGAGACTTTAAAGGAGAAACGTTCGCCTTTGACAGTCTCTTCCACAGGTTTGAGGTCGACACGTATTTCATCGATATTCTGCATCACCGCACCGGTTGTCGGGCCGGTAATCAGAATCTCGTCGCCCACTTTCAGCGAACCCGATTCCATTTCAAACTCCGCCACACCGATACCGCTGAAATATTTGATTCCTTTCGCCACATAGACTTTCTTTTTGGTCGAACCGGAACCATACTTGCTGCTCCATTCACCCAGGCGCTGCCCCAGATAATAACCATCCCAAAAACCACGGTTAAAGACACTTTTCAGACGTTCGTCCCAAACAGCGATTTTCTCTTCATCATAACTTCTGCTGCAATAAGCCTTCACCGCCTCCTTGTAACATTCCGTCACGATACGCACATATTCCGGTCCGCGGGCACGGCCTTCAATCTTAAATACCCGGACGCCTGCATCCATCATCTTGTTCATAAAATGAATCGTCTTCAGGTCTTTGGGCGACATGATATACTGGTTTTCTATATCCAGTTCGATATTGCTGTCCTTATCCTTCACCGTATAGCCGCGGCGGCAAATCTGCATGCAGGCCCCGCGGTTGGCAGAGGCATTCATCTCATGCAAACTCAGGTAACACTTGCCGGAGACAGCCATACACAGAGCGCCATGTGCAAACATCTCGATACGAATCAGTTCGCCTCCCGGACCGGTAATCTGTTGTTCAACGATTTGCTGATAGATTTCGGAAACCTGCTTCAGGTTCAACTCACGGGCCAGCACCACCACATCGGCAAACTGGGCATAGAACTTCAGCGCCTCCACATTCGAAATATTCAACTGGGTAGAAAGATGTACCTCCTGTCCGATACGGTTCGCATAACTCATTGCAGCCACATCCGCCGCAATGATGGCAGAGACTTCCGCCGCCTTCGCCGCATCGATAATCTCGCGCATCAGAGCCAAGTCTTCCCCGTAAATAACCGTATTGACCGTCAGATAACTTTTAATCCCGTGTTCCTTACAGATAGAAACAATCTTGCGCAAATCGTCTGTCGTGAAATTATTGGAAGAACGCGAACGCATGTTCAGTCCTTCAATGCCGAAGTAGATAGAGTCGGCACCTCCCTGAATAGCCGCCATCAACGATTCATACGAACCTACCGGCGCCATTATTTCAAAATCTTTTTCGTTCAAAGCTGTTTGGTTTTAAATTAGAAACCACAAAGATACGGGTTTCTTCCTAATATTACATGAATAAAATCGGTTAACTTTTAGCCTCTTACCGGTATGCTTTCGAAAAAACAATCCAATCCTGCCGGCTGTCGATAATTATGCGCAGGCCTGCCGACGATTATCGACAGGCTTGCACATAATTGTCGACAGGCCTGCTCACAATTGTCGGCAGCAAAAACGGTCAGGAACTTTTCCGGGTAACAAGCTTATCTATAAAACGCTTCATCCGGTACCTTTTAAGCCTTTCAACGCAAATGATAAATAGTAACGAGCGGATTCGAATCTTCCGTTACCTGTTGCAGGACAGGGTGTTTCCTGAGATCGGGATATTTCTCTTTGAGATATTCGATTTCTACCGCCGTATTGAATTGTATCATCAGTTTTTTAGCCGGAAAGGAGAAGAAAGGCCAGATGGGAAGTCCCCCGTCCGTTTCATTGCGGATACCGATGCCGGTCAAAGCCCTGTTGTATCCGAACAATTCGTCTGCGTCGATAAGAGAAGCCTCACGACACAAGGCTCCGGTTTCTTTATTCAGGCTGTACAAAAAGAATTTAGACTGGTCGGAACCTTTAAAGCATTTGACAAAATAAGACCGGGGAGTTTCAAAGATATTGAAAAGACTGAATTTACCATCCACAGCGGCATTTCCTGTTTTAGAGGAACGTATTTCTTCCTCATCGGCAGCAGAATAACCATGCCTGATAAGAAATGCCGGTGAAATTGCTTTTGCATTCACATTCCAGACGGTATCTATCCCATCCGAATAGCAAAACCAACCATCCATGCTGCCATTATATATCCATCCTTTCAAACTGACTTCTTCCAGCGGCATTAAACCCACATTTCCAATCGTCCGCCGAAATGCAATCGTATCGTCCGTAGCCCAGTTGAAAATTCCAAGGCTGAACATTCCCGGAATATTCATAGGGACATACATCCGACCTAGTTCGGCCATCGTATTCGCTCCGACGGAAAGCTGATAAGAGTTAGGACGCAGGCTCGTTATCTTTTTAATAAATTCGCCGTCAAAAGAGTAGAACGAGGTAGAAAAATATTCGTTAACACAAAAAAGGCGGTTTTCTTCATCGATGGTGAGTGATATAATCTGTGCGACTTCTCCCGGACCGTTCCCTGTCTTTGCGATAGGACGGACAAACTTTCCTTTCCGGTCAAACTGTAAAACGCTTTCCTGCCGGGTAGAATAAATAAAGATATACTCATCGGAAACACATAAATCCAATACGTTTGCAATCAGAGATTCATCGGTCAACTCCAGAGGAATATACTCAATAGATTCTATTTCGTCCGCTATTCCAACCTTATCGGAAGAAAACGTTTTTGCCGTCAAATCAATCTCCGATAAT
Source organism: Parabacteroides caecihominis (assembly GCF_023656785.1). Taxonomy (NCBI): domain Bacteria; kingdom Pseudomonadati; phylum Bacteroidota; class Bacteroidia; order Bacteroidales; family Tannerellaceae; genus Parabacteroides; species Parabacteroides caecihominis. Next base: position 42,100 of record NZ_JAMOKS010000011.1, on the reverse strand, counting down.
TCGCCGGCCGACTGCTTCGATCCGCATCCGGTTAAAACCATCATGGCTGCCATGAGCCCTAATAACATCTTTTTCATACGCTTTTTTCTGACAAAAGTAGAAGAAACAGTCTCCTTCACGGTTTCACATCAGTTCACATCTGCTTAAAAATCACGAATAAAGGAGTCACACAGTTCCGGTGTTCCCTTTTCACCCGTCATTTTCTGGTAAAGACGGACACGACGCATCGAAATAGCCTGATTGGTACAACAGAGCAACATGGCCGTTGTAGAAGGGGGAACATCCATTTTAATCAGGCAGCACATGCGCCATTCCTGTTCACTCAGTTTCGGTATTTTCTTTTTCAGCCGTTCGCGAAACTCCGGGTAGGTCCGGTTGAAGGCTTGCAACAACTCTTCCCAGTCTTTAGTGCCCGGCCGCCATTCTTCTTTCCGGTGAAAACGCTGATAAACTTCCGAAGAAAGGAAATCTGTTTCCGACAAGGAGACGGCCGCCTTTTTCTTCCGGTAACGGGAATAACCCAAGAGACTTGTACCGCAAAGGATAAACAGGGCGCTCCAGAGATACAGCCGCCCTGTTTGAGTATTTTCAGCATTCGAGAGACGTCTCTCCCACTCTTTCTGCTCCGAAGTCCAAAGAAGTTGAGTTATTTGATTGTCTTCCTGCTGCCGTCGCAAAACGGACAGGTTATGGAGATAATTCTTTTGATAAAAATCAGCTTGCAAGCTGTCTCCGCGACATTGGGCAATCCGGGACAAAGCGGCATATAAATGCGGATGGGAAGAGGGTACCTGGCTTAAATTGGTTTCAGCTTCTTCCAATTTACCCATGTTTATTTGCAAATCGGCCAGAGCCAGAAAGAGTTCCGCTTTTTCTTCCTGGGGAATTGTTTGTTCCAATTCAGTTTTCAGTAAAGCCTCCGACTCCTTATACTTTCCTCCCTGCTGCAATACTTTTGCCTGCTTTATCCGGCAATCGCCCATTTGATAATAATAGAAGGCACTGTCCGGCATTCGGGACAACATATAAATATCCCCCATCTCCCGGTAAAGCACCGTTCGAAGAGAATCACCGCCTGCACCTCCGAGATAAGACAATGCTTTTTTCTCGCTTTGCAGGGCCTTTTGCTTTAGAGATTGATTCCGGTAAATTTTTCCCATTTCCAGATAACCATGAGAAAGAGCAAGGCTGTCTTTATCCTTTTCGGCCAGCCTGATAGCCTGTTGATAAGTATCCAAGGCCGGAATATACTGTAACCTTTCCCCATAGAAAGCAGCCTGCCGGAAAAGTTCCCCGACAGTTACAGCCTCTTTTCGCTCGGCTGAAGAACAGGCAACGAAAAGGTAAATAAAAAAAACTATTCCTATCTTATATCTCATCAGCTTCAATATCATTTTCGTCCAAAGTGGTCCGGTTTTGAACGGCCATAAAGATAGGAGTTTCTTCTTAGAAACTATTTTGATTTTATAATATGATTCACTATTTGTCAGTTTTGAACTATCCGATTATTGACCGGTTGTACCTGGCTCCCCTCTTGAGAGGGGGAAGGGGGTGTGTTATAATTCCGCCTTATAACTAGCTTTAACACACCCCTTATCCCCTCTCAAGAGGGGAATTGGTTACTCCCGGCACTATAAACAGATAACTCAATTTTTTCTATACTGTAGTCAAACAATAAAATCAAAACAGTTTCTTCAACCAATCAGATCACTCTCTTTTAGCGATATACTCAACGTCATATTTAATTCTTTCTTTCAAATACTTTTCAACTCTTTCAAGCATATCGCCCGGAGCCTTTTTTTGTATAGTAATAGTAACAGATGAAATATCATCATTATAAATACTGTTGAACCGCTTGTCAATCTCATTTGTATTCTTAAGATATCGCTCATATACAATAAGCCCTTGTTCCTTTCCCCCATTTTTATAATTGAAAGCGACATAGGCATCCGGATTTGGTGGTGGTGGAGGAGGAAGCGCATCTCCATTTTTAAATACACTTGTATTAATTTGACATGAGAAACCATTTTTCTCAATCATATCCTTTACACTATTTAATCGGGATGAAGACACATCTTTTCCAGCGGGTTGGATAGTAACCATATCTTTAGAAAAGTCAGGGAGCTTGTAGTCTGCAACATCACCATTTATCGCTCCTACTACTTTTTTGTTTTGGATAATATATACTGTTCCTTTTTTTGAAGACTGAGCCATACTTACTTTTCCCGGAAAATTCTTATTATTTCTGGCATCCTCAAACAGAAGGAAGGGGGCTTTATCAACACCTACAACTTTTTGTCGCTTATCAAATGCCTCTTTTACCAAGTGTAAAACGGCCTCAGTAGCTTCCTCCGGAGTATTTATGTCAATAAGGAAATAGAAGGAAACAGGCTTTTTACTTTTTTCAAATAAATCCTGCAACTTGGTCAAGAATTGTTCCTTTTCTTTATAGTTTGCAAAATCATTATTCAACAGCACATCACCTTTAGCATTGATAAATAAATCCTTCGGCTCAGTATTCTTTTTCATGAAAGCTATAATTTCATCAGGTTCAAACCGGGTTTGCGGTTCCACCTTTTTCATATAACTATCCAATTCCGTCTTAAAGAAACTCTTCATATCCTGTTGCTCTTCCGGCGGAGTTTCCTTATCTTTGCTCTGTACAAGCGTTTCCAACTGCCGGTTTACTTCCGGACGGGCAAAAGCGTTCAGGACGATAAGTCCTACAGGGACCAGGAGCAATAGCTTCAACCGGGCCCAATTGTTTGATTTACCTTTTAACATCATAGTAATACGTTTTTTAATTTTACTGTGATTGAAGCTGTTGGCAAGAGTGTAGAGGCTGGAGCCGACAGCTTTTTTCACGAGTAACAGTTGATATTTTGTTGCATCGACGCCTTGGGTAAGTACTCCTTTATCGGCCTGGTATTCATGAATATCCTTCAACTCCCGTTTCAATAGCCAGATAGCCGGGTTGAACCAGTGAAGCCAAAGAATACACTCCATAAAAAGCAGGTCAATGGAATGATGAGATTTCAAATGCATCATTTCATGCGTCAGAATCTCGTCAGGATATTTCTCATAATCTTCTTCCGAAAGAATAATATAACGTCCCCAACTGAAAGGGGACACACAGGAAGGAACTATTATTAATGTATAGCGCCCCTGTTGCAATTTGCGGCCACTCCGAATCAAAACAAACATCTTTCTGAACGACAGCAACGTTGTCATCAGACAAAAAACAACTCCTGCCCAATAAAGGAGAGCTATGATCTGTCCCCAATCGATCATCCTTGCCGGCCCGGTTACGGGAGTTATATCCACTCCGGAATTATTATCCGGAAGATGAATTGCAACAGTTTCCTCACCGGCTATCATCTTTTCCAGATGAATTATCGGTTGTTGTATCAACAAAGGTTCGGAAGTCTGTATCTTTATGACCGGCAGCAACATACAGATCCCTATCCCTCCTAATAACACCCACCGGTTGAAACGGAAGAACGTATCGTTACTAAGCAACGCCTTGAAGCCTAAATAAAATAATATCAGGCAAATAGTGGATTTCAGTATGTACAGAAGTAAAGCTCCCATAAGCCTACGTTTTTACTTATTTTTAATCTGTTGTATCAGCTCTTGCAATTCGTCAAGAGTCAACGCCTCTTCCTCAATCAAAGTAGAGACGACACGAGTATAGGAATTATCGAAATACTTATCGACCACCTGCTTCAGGGTTTTCTTCCGGTATTCGTCTTCCGAGATTAATGCATAATACTGATGTGTATTTCCAAATACCTTATAACCGATATATCCTTTTTCCTCCAATGTGCGAACAATGGTTGAAAGCGTATTATAATGCGGCTTGGGTTCCTCCTGCAAATCGAGAAGTTCGCGGACAAACAGAGGGCCTTTCGCCCAAAAATAGCCCAATATCTCTTCTTCTTTCGATGTCAATCGTTTCATAATCTGTTGTTTTATTAAAGGAATGCACAAATATAACTATATTTTCTAGTAATACAACTATAATACATAGTTAATCTACTATAAAACGTAGTAGATTATTTATTAAAGGCCTGGATAACCGCATCAAAAGAATAATTAATCCATGTCCGGATCTTTATTTTGCTACATTTCAAATTAATCCCCAATGGGATGCCACTGTAATTGCTTCAATACAATTCTCAACATCCAGTTTTTGGAATATATTCCTTTTATGAAACTTGATAGTATTCACATTCAATGACAATTCTTCGGCTATAGCTGCATTTGTATGACCTTGGGAAGACAGTTGCAAAATGAGTCTCTCTTTAACTGTAAGAAGTGGTAAAGTATTTTTGTACCAGGATTTCTCCTTTTCCTGGTATATGAATTGCTCCCCTGTATTGAAATTTTTAATGATCGTTTTATTTTTAGCTTTCGAATATAGTGGTGTCACAACACATACCGCTAACCAAAGATCTCCAGCCTTATTAATTATAAGCGGTATCAACCGTTGATTTACCCTGGTTACTTTTTTGTTTATATGCACCAGGTCGAAATCATACTCAATAGAATACATATACCGCTTTTCGATCGGAAGTTTATAGTAAAAGTCAAAACCGGCCTTATTGATTTCCAATAAACGTCTCAAATCATTTTCGGGAACGACCCTGGTATAAAATGAATACCCCCACTCAAGTACTTGCTCCATAGAGTAGCCACACAAAAACAATTTATCAGGAGACACATAGACAAATGATTGTTTCAGATAATCAATCACATACAAAGAGTGATTCAAGGTACATGCCATACGATGAACAATATCCATACTGTTCTTCATCTTTTCATTCAGATCGCCATCAATCTTTGGCCTCTTAACAGGATCAAAAAATTTCTCTACACTAAATTCTTTCATGTCTTGTTTTTTACTGTCTGCTAAAAATACGAACATTATAATCAATTTTACGACATCTTCTCAAAAAAATCACGTATAAATGATTTCTCTACTCTAAAGTGTAGCTATTTATTATTCCTGTCATTCTATATTTGCGCATAACTTAATCAAAAATCATGTAATACTATAAGATATGAAGTTTTATAAAATTAAAATGTATCCTATACTCATATTATCAATAATTATTATAGGATGTAATGAGAAGGCAGAAACGACAAAAAATAAGCTTGTTTCCATTGATGTTAGAGCTTATGTAAATTCCAATGATGCAATTTCTATTAAAAATGAAATTGAAAGAATAGAATATATTCCATTAGAATTAACTGATGACAACAGCTCAATGGTTGGGAAAATAATGGATGTAATCCTTACCAAGGATTATATATTTGTCTTATCCGACCCTACATGCGGAGTACTTCAATTTGATATAAAAGGGAATTTCATTAGACAAGTAGCAAAATATGGACAAGGCCCTGGAGAACTTCTTTTTCCTATAAGTATGTATTCAGTAGAAGAAGATAGTAAATTATATATCACCGGGGCGTATCAGACAACAATATACAATTTTAATGGGAAATTTGAAGAAGCGTTCGATCGGGGAGGGAGAATGAGTTTTTACTCTTATCCTATTGGAGAAGGACGAGTCGTTGAGACTAGCTCTGAAGGCATACCTTTTGAGGCAAAAGGACATTTCGGAATTGGCATATTTAGCAATATGGGAAAAGGAGATACAATAATGATGAAAAACAATTTTTCAAATGATAAAATATCTCCATCAAAAGAATCAGGTTTTAAGTTAACAAGATGTATACCTAGTGATTCGGGAGTATTGTTTTCAACCATGACAAATGATACTATTTATCGTTTGACTAAAGATACAATCATTCCAGCATTCTGCTGGCAGAGGAATCTAAGTGAAGAATCTTTAAAAAGTTCTTATTCACTCTTGAATTTTATACCAACAAATACCGAACTATTTCTTTACGATATAATAGAATTCCCTGAATCTATTTGCTTTAGGTATGTATATAAGGAAAAATCATTCATAATGCTTTATGATAAACAGAGTGGTAAAATATTATCCACATCTACTCCATATAAATGGAATGATATTTCAAATGTTGATTTTTGGATGACCATGTGGGGAATAAATAATGATATAGATCATGGGGTACCTATTGCCCCGTTACATTGGTATAAGAACAAAAAAATATCTATACAGTGCACCCCTGCTTCAACTATTGATTATCTGCGAGATAAAGGTATGCTTAAAACTGCTCCAGACATTCTAAAAAAGATAAATGGAGATGAAAATCCGATTGTTATATTGTATCACTTAAAATGCTAACTCTGTTTAATTGGATACAATTACCCTGATTGCAGACAGTTCCATCATAAATCTTCGCGGAAAAAGCTGTACTTTTGTGGTCTATAATAAGAAGGTATGAAGATAGGCTCAATAGATTTAGGTGAACGCCCGGTATTCCTGGCACCGATGGAAGATGTAACGGATATCTCTTTCCGTCTGATGTGTAAGCGATTCGGTGCGGATATGGTTTATACGGAATTTGTATCGAGCGACGCCCTGATACGCAGCGTAAACAAGACACAGGAAAAATTGACCGTTGCCGAAGATGAACGCCCGGTCGCTATCCAGATATATGGAAAAGAAGTAGATGCAATGGTGGAAGCTGCCAAAATATGCGAAGCTGCCCGTCCTGATATATTGGATATCAACTTCGGTTGTCCGGTCAAGAAAGTGGCAGGCAAAGGTGCCGGTGCCGGTATGCTCCGGAACATTCCTTTGATGCTTGAAATAACGAAAGAAGTAGTAAAAGCCGTCAATATTCCGGTTACGGTTAAAACACGTCTGGGATGGGATGCGGATAATAAAATAATCGTCGACCTGGCCGAACAGTTGCAGGATTGTGGCATCGCTGCCCTTTCCATCCATGGCCGTACCCGTGCCCAGATGTACACCGGCGAAGCGGACTGGACACTGATCGGTGAGGTAAAAAATAATCCCCGGATGCATATCCCCATTATCGGCAACGGCGATGTGACCTCTGCCGAAATATGCAAACAGCGTTTCGACAATTATGGAGTAGATGGCGTTATGATCGGTCGCGGAAGTATCGGACGCCCCTGGATATTCCGTGAAGTGAAACATTTCCTGACTACCGGAGAAGCACTGCCGGAAGAAAAATTCATCTGGTATCTGGATATCCTTAAACAGCAGGTCAACCAAAGTGTGGAACGCCTGGACGAACGACGCGGTATTTTGCATATCCGACGCCACCTGGCAGCTACTCCATTGTTCAAAGGAATTAGCGATTTCAAGCAAACACGTGTCGCCATGTTACGGGCTGAAACAGTGTCAGAACTGTTTGATATTATGGATTCTATCCCGAAAAAGTTCGGTATACTGTAACAAATCATTCAAAAATTGTAACATTTACGTCATAAAGTGACAAATTTACAATAAATTGAGACGATAGTATATTGCACATATTATAATTCCTCTTATATTTGCAATGAGTTTTTTTCATAGTATTTTAGATCTAAGGTTAACAAGTCTTTGCAAAGGAGGAATCGTGAGACTGCTTCGTTGGAAAGCAAAGAAGCCGCATCCGTTAATTATATGGATTGCGGTTTTCTTTTTATCCGTCCATCCCTTTTCTTTTCGCTTTTTTCCCAAAAAAGTCTTTCAAATCTGCAACCTAAACGCAATAGCATTCGTCTTATAAATAAAAGAACTAAAAAATTATACAGATGAAAACAAAAGTATCCCTTCTTATTGCCTGTTTACTGACCACATTGACTGGATTTGCTTTCACCAATGAAAAAGTGGAAGGAAACGGAAATATCATTACCAAAGAAATTTCTATCAGCGACTATAATGAAATATCGACAGTCGGAGTCATGGAGTTTGTTTATGAACAATCGGATGCCGCTCCTTATCTGAAAATCATGATCGACGAGAATCTGTTTCCGTTACTGAAAGCACAGGTAGACGGCAAGGAATTGATAATCGGTCCCAAAAAGATCAAGGAAAATAGTCGTAACGGTAATTCATATAACCTCCAACCGACCAAATTTAAGGTTATAACCAACTCACGCGAAATAAAAGAGTTGAACGTGGTATCTTCCGGTGATTTCATTATTGCCAGTCCGATAAATATCGGAAAACTGGAAATCAATATGGCAGGCAGCGGCAATATTCTTTTGGAAAAGAAAGTAGAAGGAAACAAGCTGGAAATCAACTTGGCCAGCTCCGGGAGCGTAGTAGCCTCCAATATCGATCTGGCAGGAATAGAATGCAGCCTGGCAGGCAGCGGTTATATCCAGATTGCAGGAAAAGCGGACCGCGCAGAATACAACCTGGCAGCAAGCGGCAACATTAAAGCCTACGAATGCGTCACCGGCAAAACGGAATGCAACATAGCCGGTAGCGGAAATATCCAGACTCATACCAGAAATCAGTTGGAAGCAAACATCGTAGGAAGCGGGAATGTCTATTATAAAGGTAATCCAACTACGAGCAAAAGTATCATCGGCTCCGGTAAATTAAAAAGTGCAAACTAAATAACATAACTTAAAAACGAACATCATGAAAAGAATTACATTCGCCATCATCAGTTTAATCGCATTCAGCACTATATCCTGTTTTGCAGAGAAAATCAAAGGGAACGGTAATATAATAACCAAAGAGATCCAGGTCTCCGATTATAAACAGATAAAAGTAGGCCAGGGAATCGAAACAGGCGGAAACTCTTTCTTCGGCAAGAACCAGTCTCCCCAAGTGAATTACACACAGAAGGGCGGTAAATCCGGCTTAAAGATCACCATCGACGAGAACCTCCTTTCCGAATTAAAATTCAACTCAAACGGAGACGTACTTCAGATAGAGACAGAACGCGGCACTCGTATTAATCCGAGCAAATTGATTATAGAAACCCATTCATCAGAATTAAATAAATTAGGGGTATCAGGGGGCATCGATTTCTATCTGCGCAGCTCCCTCTCCGGAGAAAACCTGGAAATCAGTGCTTCCGGAGCAAGTGATGTTTATCTGGAAAAACCGATACGCATAACCAGCCTGTGCAAAATCAACCTGAGCGGGGCCAGCGACCTGAAAATCTCAGATCTGATTTGTGACAAAATAGATACCCACTCCTCAGGCTCCAGCGACATGAATCTGAAAGGAAAAGCAAACGACGGAAAATATAGTTGCAGTGGCAGCAGTGATATCAAAGCATACGACTTCGTCATAAAAAGACTGAAATGTTCAGCAAGCGGTAGCAGTGACATTTTCACAACCGTTACCGAAAAACTGGAAGCCAACGCATCCGGAAGCAGCGATATCAAATACAAAGGTAACCCGGAAGTTAAAAAGCATTCAAGCGGTTCCAGCGATATCGACCACATAAAATAAGAGATCATTATATTGGGAGTTGGAAAACCCGGAGTTACTTTTCATCAAGGCATTGGATGAATAGTGATATCCGGGTTATTTATTATAATTCCAAAACTTAATTCCCTATAAAAATATACGAAATGTAGGAATTATAAATTAAATTACTCCTATTTTTGTAACCGACCGCATCGGAGTCACGTCTATTTATTATAAGAAAAGGCAATACTAAACAAATAAATTATGAGAACAAAAGGGTTATTATCTATTATCATGTTGCTGGGCCTGTTATTTACAGTCCAGGCGGCAGATCATGTGAAGGGCAACGGTACCCTTACTACAAAGAAAATAAAGATCGATGATTACAATGCCATCAAGATTGACGGCGTTATCGATTTCAACTATGAACAGTCGAATGCAGAACCCTATATCGAAGTAACGGTTGATGAAAACCTGCATGAATACGTCAATATCAATATAAAAGACCGCGAACTTTCTGTAGGTTTCAAAGGTGCCAAAGTGGATCACTATACCAAATTCATTGTAAAAACCAACTCCAAATGGCTGAAAGAAGTAAAAGCCGCCGGAAATGCGAATTTCATGATAAATAGTTCTTTGACTGGTGACGAGGTAAAGATTAAGGCAAACTCCAACTGCCTGGTACAACTAAAAGAACTGATAAAAGTAGGAAAACTGGAGTTGAATGTTTCCGGTAGTGCCAATATGGTAGTCAATGACCTCCAAGTAGACAAACTGGAGTGCAGCATCAACGGCTCCGGCACTATCAACCTGAAAAAAGGAAATGCCAAGGAAGGTGAATACAGCATCACCAGCAGCGGAGAGATCATGGCTTTCGGCGTAGACGTTCCTGAACTGAGTTGCAAAATGACCGGCAACGGAACGATGGAAGTTCACCCCACCAATAACCTCAAGGCAAACGTTGTCGGCAAAGGCAAAATCCGTTATAAAGGCCCGACAGCCGTTCAACAGAAAATTATTGGTAAAGGCTCCGTAGAAGAAGTAAAATAAGATGAGTAAGAAATTATCACTTATAGTATTGGGCAGTATCCTTTTACTTGCCCAAGGATGTATATTTTTTCCTGCTGTAAAAGGGGACGGAAATGTAACGACACATACGATCGACATTTCAGACTACGATCAGATAAGCGTCGATGCATCGGCAGCCGTTTTCAATTACACTCAGGAAGAATCGGCACCTGCACTGACTGTCATAGTCGATCAGAACATTTATGACCTTTTCGATTTCAAGACGGATGATAATAAGCTTGTCATCCGCCCTAAACAAGAAAATAAAACACTCCGCCTCCGTCCGACCCAATTCACCATTACCTCCAATTCCAGGCAGTTGAAGAAGGTAGATCTGGCCGGTGCAGAAAAATTCAATGTAAACAGCAAGCTGTCTTCGAACGACAAGATCAAATTCAACCTGGCGGGCAGTGTCATGCTTCACATGAAAGATACTGTCACGGTAAACCAACTGGAAGTATCTATAGCCGGTAGCGGTATCGTAGATGCACTTACCTTGTATGCGAATGAGTTTAAAGGTGAAATAGCCGGTTCCGGAACATTCAACCTGGCTGGTACGGGAGAGAAAGCGGCATTCGAGATTGCCGGTAGCGGGAAAATACATGCACTGAATTTCTTACTATCAGACGTATCGTGTGAGATAGCCGGCAGTGGTTTGCTGGAAACTCATGCAACGAATAATATCTATGCCGAGATAGCCGGTAGTGGGAATATCAGGTATAAAGGAGACCCTTCCATTAAAGAGGAAAGGGCAGGTTTCGGTAGCATAAAAAAGGTGGACTGATCTACAGCCACCCTTCCTTACAATACCACTCAATACTTTCCTCCAACCCTTTGCGCAAAGGGTATTCAGGAGTGAAACCTAGTTCATCCTGAAGTGGCGTAACATCGCAAATCCAGTTACGCTGCTTCAGGATGATATATTTATCGGTGTTCAGTGTCATACTCTTATTCAACAACTTGCCTATCCACTCGGAGCAATGGCACGCTACATGAACCAATCCCAACGGGATGCGGGCATGCAGCACATGTCTTTTCTTTACTATATCCTGTATCATCCGTGCAAATGACTCGTCGGTATGCACATCTCCGTCTGCCACAAAATAATGCCGGTTAAGGATTGTTTCATTTTCCAACGCCAGGAACGCCACTCTCGCCAGATCCTTTACATATATAAATGTAATACGCTGGGGTATGAATCCTACCGCAAAGTCAAATCCCGACTTTACGCTTTTGATCTCCATAAAATAATCCTTTTCACCGGGGCCATACACACCCGTCGGACGTAGGATCACATAAGGGAAATGAGATTGGTTGCGCACATAGTTCTCCGCTTCCAGTTTACTTTTACCATAGGCAGTATCCGGTTGTTGCGGATCATCCAGGCGAATCGGACGGAAATTCACCTCGTCTCCCCTCCCATAACTGCTCAGGCTACTCATCAACAGAAACTTTTTCGGTTTGCAACCGGCAGCAGCCAATGCCTCTATGAAGTTATGCGTATTCTCTGCATTGATACGGAAGAAATTCCGCTTATCGAGCGTCTTTGTCAGACCTGCATTATGGATAACATAATCCCAGGCGCCCTGCTCACGGACAAAATCCTTCAACTGGGCAGTCAATGCCTCCCGATTGTTATATTTGAGATCAATAAAATGAATCCGTTCATCCTGTAGGTTTTCACGGCTGCTTGTGGCACGTATGCCCGCCCAGGTTTCATATCCCCGGCGCAACGCTTCTTTTACCAGAAAACCACCGATAAAACCGCTTGCACCTGTAATCAATATCTTCATAACTCAGTCTTTATTCTTCATATAATAGGTGTAGTAATACCATAACAGACCAATCCAGTTGAGAACAATAATGATCAGTATCCATACAATCTTCTGTCCTCTGGAGATAAAAGGATTTTGCGTAACGGCCTTGCATCCGAACAGGATAACGGCAATGCCTACGATAATACCGGCTTCCGGTAATGAGATTAAGCAAAGTGTGTGTGACATGGTGGAATTAAGAATATTAATGTTCGTGTGTTTTCAATACGCGGTGCGGCAGATTCCCGTGTCCGATCAACTCGATCGGGCAGGCATATTTTTCGCCCAACCATTCTTCCGAAACGTCCACACCGGGATGATAATGCAAAGTCTCGTTCACACAGGCAATATTTTTCACCATTGCCAGGACCGTTCCGATATCGTGAGAGACCAGAATAATGGCACTCTCTTTATTGATATCCTCCAGTAACTGGTAAAAACGCGACTCAAACCGTTTATCGACATACGAGTTAGGTTCATCAAGAATCAATAATTGCGGACGTGAAACGATCGAACGGCCTAACAAGACACGTTGTAACTGCCCTCCCGATAACTCTCCGATCGAACGGGTGTACAAATCTTCGAGCCCCATCTGCCGGATCACCACCTCAATACGCTCCTTCTGGACAGCCGTATAAGAACGGAAGCGAGGCTTTTCAGCAGCCAGTCCCGAAGCGACCACTTCCCATACGGAAATAGGGAATTTACGGTCAATATTATTCAACTGAGGCAGATAACCAATCCGTAAAGAAGAAACTTCAACCCCATTCTGATAAAAACGTATCGCACCGGATACCGGCTGAAGTAATCCCAGAATCACCTTCAGCAGTGTTGTTTTACCACCGCCGTTAGGACCGATTATGCCCAGGAAATCATCTTTCCATACAGTCAGGGAGACGTCTTTCAAAACAGTCTTATTCCCGTAAGCGGCTGTTATCTTATCTATTTCAATGAGTTTGTCCATCAGCCAATGCTTTTGCAATATGAATCATTTCTTTAGTCCAGTCATAAGCCAACGGATTGATTACAGTCAGTTTACAACCTGTCTCTTTGGCAATCAGTTCGGCATTCTTCTGATCGAACTCCTGTTGAATGAATACGACACGGGCATTATTGGCACGCGCTGTTTCAACCAACCGTTTCAGTTGTGCTGGTGAAGGTTCTTTGCCGTCCATCTCGATACAAAGTTGCGTGAGATTGAACTCGTTGGCAAAATAAGTCAGTGCCGGATGATAGATAATAAATGTACGGTCGGTCAACGGGTCAAGCAGTTGCTTTATCTCAGTATTTGTTTTATCGATCTCGTCCACCAGTTTATTATAGTTCTGCCAAAAGTACTCCGTATTGTCGGGATCGAGTGCGATAAAAGCATTCAACGTATTCCAGGCAACAGCCTTGACTCCGGCAATCGAACTCCATATATGCGGATCGACTCCACCATGATGATGGTGATGCGCCTCCTCTCCGGCATGGGCATCATGATCGTGGGTGCCATGTTCATGTGCATGGTCGTCGTCTTCCGTATCTGTCAGCAGGTTCATTCCTTCAGAAGTATCAAACACCTGTAATTTCGGATTATTTTCACGTATCTTATCCATCCAGGCCTGTTCAAACCCGATAGGACCGATGCGCAAGTAAGCGATACTTCTTCCGATCTGTATCATTTGCTGGGGAGTAGGATCGTATGTTTCAGGACTTTGCCCGGCAGGGACTACACAATTTATCTTGAATTTATCTCCTGCTATCTTTTCCGCAAAATAGCGCTGAGGTTCAATCGTGACTGTTACAACAGTCTCATTAGCCTGCTTTGTCACACAAGCCGTCAACAGAAAAAATGAGAGAATAGTGATTAGTATACTCGTTTGTTTCATCTTGATTTTCTATACATTATATATCATGCAATCTTTTATTTCTATCACAACCTGACAAAGGTAGTAATTTTTTTGTTTCTCCTTCGATTCCTTACAGAAGGTACTTCTTCCTGTAGAAAAATCCACACAAGTATGGAGAAATTCCCCACCTGACGGATTTACTTCTTTTTACCCCGGTTAATCAATAAAAAATTAACCTGCCCATTTAGAACATGTTATCTGAAAGAATAGTTCATCTCATCTTTTTGGCACGGAAATTGAAGAATATGGGGCAATAGGTAAATTTAGATTTTTAGTTTTAAGGCAAAAAAGAAAGTATGAAAAAGATTATTTTAATGACAGCGATTGCCATGTGCACCGCTTTTACGTCACAGCTTCAGGCACAAAACGCACCGGACAACAAAACACAGGTAGAAAAACAGGATAAGTTTTATGAAATAGACGTTACGAATATCCCCCAGATACTTCAGGAGGGTGTAAACAATGTCTATCAGGATTGTCTGATAAAATCCGTTTACGTGTCGAATAACAGCACTTATGTTAAATACAAAGTTATCCTGGTGACACGCGAAGGAAAAGAAATGAAAGTTTATTTCGATGACAAAGGAGCCGTAGTCAAGGAACATAGTTATTTCAAATAAGACATTGATTCCCAAGTTAAACACACATATATTTTGCATGCTTTCGCCGATCTGTGATCAGCGCTGATCTGAAAAGATGTAATTTTTTTTCTTTTTTCGTTAGGGTAATCCGGGAATGGGGTGTTATTAGTATGAAAGGCCCCTGAACGGGAACCTGAATCAATACGAAAGAATGGAAAAAGAATTACTACATAAATATTTCAGAGGCGAAACTTCCCCCCAGGAAGAAAAACTGATCATGGATTGGGCGGAGGCTTCCGGTGACAATTACCGGGAGTATCTGGAAGAGCGCAAAATCTGGAATGCCCTATTAATACATTATACAAAGCCTACTGAGAACGCGACAGCATTCTCAGTTCAGAATAAATCATTTATTCTTTGGAAAGTAGCGAGCATCGCCGCTTCTGTCGCTCTACTGTTTGCTCTCTCCTGGATCTGGATTATCTCCGGCAATAAAGAAGCCGGGGGATTACAAGCCGTTATGGTTCCCGCCGGCCAGCGTGTAGAGTTGGTGCTTGAAGACGGCACACGGGTCTGGCTCAACTCCAAATCAAAACTAACCTATCCCACTTCATTCGGGAAAAAGAAGCGCGAAGTCATACTGGATGGTGAAGGCTATTTTGAAGTAACGAAAAATGAAAAAGCGCCCTTTATCGTAAAAACACACAAGTATGATATCAAAGTATTAGGAACAACTTTCAATATCTCCGCCTATCAGAATAAACTGAGTGCATTCGAAACCTCCCTGCTGGAAGGTGCAGTCGAAGTTTTCTCATCCAACAATACTGAGCATGTTTCACTCACTCCCCATGAGAAAGTAACAGAAATAAACGGTACGTTGCGAAAAGATACAATCAGTAATATGGAACATCTGCGCTGGAGAGAAGGATTGATCTGCCTGGATGACGAACCATTCGACAGTCTGATGAAAAAATTCTCCGTTTATTACGGCATCGACATCTTCATAAAAAATAACAGCGTATCGAAATACCGCTGCACCGGAAAGTTCAGGCAAACCGACGGTATAGAATATGCCTTGAGAGTTCTTCAGAAAGACGTCTCATTCAAATATATAAGAGACGATGATTTGAATACAATTACAATCATATAAATATGTTACATCTTAAAATCAATACACCATGAACAGAGACCCATAAGAAAAAAAGCAAAGCCGGAAGATGTCCCCACATCCCCCGGCCGAAAGCTAATCAGAGACAACATCGATTAATTATCTCATTATTAACATTTAAATCCACACAAAGTTATGATAAATTTTCTTTGTCAAACCCTTTTTGTACCTAAAAAGTATAAATCAAACCATTTGGGACGGATTATGAAATTATCAACATTCCTTCTGCTGAGTTGCGCATTCACTGGTATTGCAGGAAATGTAAGTTCTCAGAACGCCAGGGTAACTCTGAACGAGAATAACGTGGCAGTCAGTAAAATTTTAAATTCAATCGAATCACAGACCGATTATTTGTTCATTTACAACAAGAATAATGTAAATGTCAGCCGTACGGCTTCTGTTAAAGCGAAAGAAAAGACAGTTGACAAAGTATTGTCGGAACTCTTCAACGGCACAAACATTACCTACGAAATGGAAGGTAAGCACATTGTGCTTTCTATGAAAAAAAACACTTCCGAAATAAATTCGACCGCTCAATCCCAACAGACAGGAAAGACTGTAACCGGAGTTATCAAAGATAAAAGCGGACTGGAAGTTATTGGTGCCAACATTGTCGAAAAAGGGACTACCAACGGAACGATCACCGATGTGAACGGCCAATTTTCACTAACCGTACAACCCGGAGCTATCCTTCAGGTTTCTTTTATCGGTTACAATACGAAAGAAATTAAAGTTGGTAACGAATCGACCCTCAACGTAATCCTGGAAGAAGACAGCCAGGCATTGGACGAAGTGGTGGTGGTAGGTTACGGTGCCCAGAAAAAGGTAAACCTGACCGGCGCGATCACAACCGTTAAAATGGAAGACGTAGTGGGTAACCGCCCCGTCGGCAACACGGCACAGGCACTGGAAGGAGCAATCCCCGGTTTGCAGGTAAGCCGCAACAACGGTAAACCCGGTACGACTATCAATATGAACGTACGTGGTGCAACCAGTATCAACGACGATACAAACGGCGCACCGCTGGTATTGGTCGATAACGTTCCGATGGACATCGACTTACTGGACCCGAATGATATCGAAAGCGTAACCACCCTGAAAGATGCTGCTGCTTCTGCTATCTACGGAGCCCGTGCTGCATTCGGTGTAATCCTGATTACCACCAAGCAAGGAAAAAAAGATACGCCGATGCGTGTAAGTTATAATAATAACTTCTCCTTTTCCACTCCTGCTACCATGCCTAATAAAGTTGATCCGTACACGACCGTACAGACTTATGCCAATATGGGACTGAAACGTTACTACGGGGGACAGGACACCGAACAATGGCTGGGATACCTGAATGAATACAGGAACGGACAACACAAGGACGGTTATGTTTATGCAGACGGCGTACGTTACAACCTGGCTGAGACAGATGTGATTGACGATATGATGGATAACTTCGGTTTCCAGCAACAGCACAATGTCTCTGTAACAGGCGGTAGCAGTAAAGCGACTTACCGCGTATCATTCGGCATGGTGGATGAAGACGGTATACTGGTTACAGACAAAGACTCATATAAACGTTATAACGCATCTGCTTTCGTTAGTATGGATGCAAACAAATGGCTGACATTGCAGGCAGATTTCCGTTATACGGACTCCAAGACATCGACAGCACAATCCGGTACTTCCGAACATGGAGAAAACGCTATCTGGTCGTTTGCCAGCAGCATGCCGAGTATGTGTCCGCTGGGATACGGCTATGCAACCGAAGATGACGACGAATTACTTCCTTACGGAACACCATCCAATCTGCTGAGACTGGCTTCTCCCAAGATCAACCGGGCAAACAACACCCGTATCCTGGGCCGTGTAATGGTTAAACCGCTTGAAGGATTGGATATCATCGGCGAATACAGCTTCAACCGCAACTGGGGATCAGAAAAGCAATTCAATGAAATCTATAAATACATCGCCCCGGTAACAGGAGAAAAGAAAGATACATATACAAATTCAAAGTACCAGATGAAACAGTTCTTTGAAACCACCAATGCTATCAACATCTTTGCGACTTATTCAAAAGATATCGACGATCATTCTTTCTCCGTAATGGGTGGTTACAACCAGGAAAACTGGTACTACGAATCCCTGAAAGCGACCCGTGAAGACCCGATCAACCAGGGATTGCCTTCTATTTCGCAGTCAACCGGAACGATCACCTCTGAAGACAGCTTTAAAGAATATGCCCTCAGAAGTTTATTCTATCGTGTGAACTACTCATACAAAGGCAGATACCTGGTGGAGGCAAACGGACGTTACGACGGTTCATCCCGCTTCCCGAAAAACGACCGCTTCGGTTTCTTCCCTTCTTTCTCTGCCGGATGGCGTATTTCGGAAGAATCTTTCATGGAAGATACAAAAGATTGGATGAACAATCTGAAACTAAGAGCATCATGGGGTAGCATCGGTAATCAGAATGTAGATTATTACGCTTACCTACCGACTATCGATGCTAAGAATGACTACAACTGGATCTTACCGGGAACGGACAAATATGTAACGACCTTGGGTGTTCCGGGGCTGGTTAGCTCTTCATTTACCTGGGAAACAGTTAACACATTGGACATTGGCGTCGACCTGAATCTGCTCAATCGCCTGGGCATCGTTTTCGATTGGTACCAGCGTGATACGAAAGATATGCTTACCGCAGCCAAACCGCTGCCGGGCGTGCTGGGAGCTTCAGCCCCAAAAGTGAATGCTGCCGATATGCGTAGTAAAGGTTGGGAATTGGCAATCACATGGAACGACAAGATCGGAAAATATATCCGTTACAACATCGGTTTGAACCTGTATGATTCCCGCTCAAAGATCACCAAATACAGCAATGACGACAACCTGTTGACTTATAAAGATGCCTCGGACAATAACATCGAAAAAATGTATTATCGCGAAGGCATGGAATTCGGTGAAATATGGGGTTATACAACCGACCGTTTCTATACGGAAAATGATTTCGTTGACGGAAAACTGAAAGACGACGTTCCCGTTTTCCTGGGACAGAACAGGGATAATGTAAAACCGGGCGACATTCTTTACAAAGACTTCGACGGCGATGGCAAAATCAGCGACGGTGACAACTCGGAAAATAACCCGGGCGACCTGCGCAAAATCGGAAACAGCACTCCTCGCTTCCAGTATGGTATCAATGCCGGTATCTCTTACAAAGACTTCGACCTGTCTTTATTCTTCACCGGAGTAGGCAAACGTGACTTATGGGTTGGAGACTTATGGGCACCCAACGGACAGTTCGTCACCTCCGTATTTGACTATCAGACAGATTACTGGACAGAAGAAAACACCAACGCATATTATCCGAGAGTATACGGAGAAGGCGGCAACAACAGTTACAACAGCAAACGCCAGACTAAATATCTGGAAGACGGTTCGTATGTCCGCTTAAAGAACCTGACCGTAGGTTACAATCTGCCGGCAGATCTTTGCAATAAGCTATACCTTCAGAAGCTGAGAATATTCTTCAGCGGTGAAAACCTTTTCACATGGCATCACCTGCCGGAAGGATACTATCCTGATTCATACAGTATGATACCGGGCAGCAACAAAGTAAACGCCAATATCGAAGGCGACTCTAAAGCATCCGGCTGGTCCTACCCGTTGATGAGACAATTTTCTTTTGGTATTAATGTTACATTCTAAAGTAAAGGAGATTCACTATATATGAAAAAGTTATTAATAAGTTTCCTGGCAATAGGTACCACTCTTTTCCAGTCATGCCTGAACAACGACTACCTGGAAAGACTTCCGCTCGACAAGCAGACGGAAGAAACAGTATTCGTAAGCTACGACAATTTCAAGACATACTCCTGGAAGTTTTATACGTATCTGACTGCTTATGCCGGTCCGACAGCAATAAAAGGCGGTCCTAACGAAAAATATATCTTCGACAGCTATTCGGATAATGGTTTCTATGGAAATCCGGGAAGTGAGAACCAATGGGTATGGCCTGAAAAAGTAACTGTTCCCAGTACGGACGACGCTTACAGTAAACCTTACGAACGTATCCGTGCCATCAACATCATGCTGGACAATCTGGATAATTCCCAGATGAACGAAACGGAGAAAGCCCACTGGCGCAGTCTCGGTTATTTCTTCAAAGCAAACGAATATTACCGACTGATCGCTTACTACGGAAGTGCCATATGGGTAGAAAATGCCTTGAAAGATACAGATACGGAAGTATTATATGCCAAAAGGACTCCCCGTACGGAACTGGCAGCCAAAGTATTGGAAATGCTGGAATACGCTAAGGAAAATATAAATCCCGACGGGGACGGTGAAAACACAATCAACCGCGAAGTCGTTTGTGCCCTGATCTCCCGTTTCGGTTTGTTCGAAGGAACCTGGCAGAAATACCACAACATTTCTGACGGCATGACCTATTTACAGGCAAGCTACAAGGCTTCGACAGAGTTGATCAATGCTCATCCGACCGTACATAATCATTATGACGAACTGTTCAATTCTGAAGAATTACAGGGAATGACAGGTATATTGCTTTACAAGAATTTCCTGTCAGACGGAAAAGGGCACAATATGACACGTTATGTGAGAACATCTTCCCATTATTCGGAAATCAGCTCGGACGGTGTCGCCGCTTATCTTTGCCAGGATGGTAAACCTATTTATACCAGCGAAATGTTCGGCGGTAACAAAGAAACCGGTGATGCAGATGTGTACACTGAATTCCGCAACAGGGATTATCGTTTATATTTCAATGTATGTCCTCCGTATAAGGTAAACAGCCCGACGGCAACGAACATGGATATGTCGAAAGTTACCAATACAGATGATCCCCGGGATAAAGAATTTATAGACCTGATGGCACAAATCTCGAACACGGGCGGTTCTACTAAAACGCTTCCGGCATTGCAGTGGGCTGGCCAGATATTACGCGAAGTTCCCCATTTCCGTGAAAACTCTTATAATATGGGACAGGGATTCATGACTTCTTATGGCGGTTACTATGTATGGAAATATTATAATACGGTTACTCCGGTAAACTCCGCGGGTAGCGTGAACTCTACCGACTTCCCGTTGTTCCGCATGGGAGAGGTGATGGTTAACCATGCAGAAGTAGCCTGGGAACTAGGACAGTTCAACCAGGGAATTGCAGATGCTACCATCAACGTTTTACGTAAACGTGCTCATGTGGCGGATATGAAAGTAAGCGAGATCAATGCTTCTTTCGATCCGAAAAGAGACCAGTCGGTCGATCCGGTTCTGTGGGAAATCCGTCGTGAACGCCGTGTCGAACTGATGTTCGAAGGATTCCGTTATGATGACCTGCGCCGTTGGAAAAAGGCTGAATATATGAATAAACAGCAATTCGGCGTTTATCTGAAGAAATCAGACCTGGAAGACGAACGTCACATGGGTGATTCTGCCAATCCGTCAAACTTCAAACTGAAACTTGACCGTGATGGCGACGAAGGTCGTATCGTATTCTTCAGCAAACCTGTAGGATGGGTAGACCGCCATTATCTGTTCCCACTGCCCAGCAATGAGTTGTTGCTGAATCAGAATATGGATCAGAATGAAGGTTATCCGCGTTCCAATGCTGAATAGACAATTCCATTATTAATTATAAAAGGCTGTTTTTGAAACCTTCGTTTTGAAACAGCCTTTTAAATTCCCACTTAATTCCATGAAAAGAAATATTTCACTTTACAGTATCTGCCTGCTCGCCGCCGGGTGCAGTGCAATATCCCTTTCAGCCAAAGAGAAAACAAATGTCGTATTCATCCTGGCTGATGACCTTGGTTACGGCGACCTGAGTTGTTACGGACAGGAAAAATTCCAGACACCTAATATAGACGAACTGGCACAGCGGGGCATACGTTTCACCCAATGTTATTCAGGAACGACCGTCAGCGCCCCTTCCCGTTGCAGCCTGGTAACCGGAATGCACACCGGAAACACCTGCATCCGCGGCAACTCCAGCGTAAACCCTGATTATGAAGTAGCACTTCCTACCGGTACCAACACCATCTTCAAAATATTCAAAGAGGCCGGCTACAAAACCGGAGCTTTCGGGAAATGGGGACTGGGAGAAGTTGGCAGCACCGGCGATCCGAACAAGCAATTCGTCGATACGTTCTTCGGATACAACAGCCAGCTTCTTGCACACAACTATTATCCCGACCATATGTGGGATAACGATAAACGAATTGATTATCCTGAAAATGCAAACGGAGCCTATGGGACCTATTCCCAGGACGAGATTCACAAACATGCCCTGAAATTCATAGACGACAATAAAGAAGAGCCTTTCTTCCTCTTCATCCCTTATGTCTTACCCCATGCCGAATTATTGGTACCGGAAGACAGTATTATACAGAAATTCAGAGGAATGTATCCGGAACAGCCTCATCATGGTACCGATTCAGGACCTATGTTCCGCAAAGGCGGTTATTGTTCCCAGGTATATCCGCATGCCACATTCGCAGCAATGGTTTACCGCTACGATGTATATGTAGGCCAGATCGTTGCCAAACTGAAGGAACTGGGTTTATATGATAACACACTCATCATCTTCACCAGCGATAACGGACCGCACCGTGAAGGAGGAGCCGACCCTGAATTCTTTAACAGCAATGGTATCTACCGCGGCATCAAACGGGATTTATATGAAGGAGGCATCCGTGTACCAATGATCGCTGCATGGCCCGGACAAATAGAAGAAGGAACGATCTCCCACCAGCCTTGTGCTTTCTGGGATATGATGCCTACTTTTGCCGAAGTCATCCATACTAAGAAAACTCCGGAATGCGACGGTATCAGTATCCTGCCTACATTAAAAGGAGAAAAAGGCCAGAAGCAACACGATTACTTCTACTTTGAATTCCACGAAATGAACGGACGCCAGGCCATCATCCGGGGAAACTGGAAACTGATCCTATTGGATATCCAGAAATCACCGAAATATGAGTTGTATAATATCGCTGCCGACCCTTCGGAAGTACACAACATGATCGACCGCAATCCTGAAAAGTTTGCCGAGTTGAAAACATTAATGGAGCAAGTCCATACAAAAGACACGAACTGGCCTTTGCTACCGGCTGAATTTTAACCGACAGCAAAATCCAAACACAACAATTGAGATTGATCAAAGATATCCCGCCTGATATTTTTGATCAATCTCTTTCTTTTGAAAACAATGAAATAATATTACCCTATCCACAAAAATATCATACATTTGCAGACGAGATACGAGAATATTTTTTAATTTTATCCATATAGTTTTATACAATTCAAATAGCCGTTAATGGAAAAATTGTCTGACGAAATACTATGGTCACTTTATCTGAAAGGGGACAAAGAAGCCCTTGAACAGATATACAGACGATACTATCCATTACTTTTGAATTACGGATGCAGACTTTCTGCCAATCAGGATCTGGTACAAGACTGTATTCAGAATTTGTTTATAAAACTAATGTCTAAATCACGAAACTTATCAGACACACCCTCTGTAAAAGGATATTTACTTAAAGCCTTCCGCAACAATCTGCTGGACAGTCTTGAAAAAGAAGAAAAACACAATGATTTCATCTTCATTGACGAAATACCGGAAGTATATCACACTACAACAGAAGAAGAATCTGCCCTTAAAGAAGATATAAGCAATCTGTCGTTGGCTTATCAGGAACTTTCTGCCAAACAAAAAGAAATATTATATCTTTTTTATATCAAAGGTATCTCTCACAAAGAAATTGCCGACATATTGAATATCAACTATCAATCCAGCAAAAACAGACTATCCCAGTCACTCGTACAATTACGTAAAATGTTTTTCCTGAATAAAAAATAACTTTTTTCGGTTTCTTACAAGTACCTTTTCCCAATTTCACCGTACTTATAATAGAGAGACAAAGAAAAAAGCATGAATAGAGCAGAAAACAACATACGGAAAACTTCTTTCAAAAAGGCCGGACAGGCATTGATCGATCATATACAGGAAACCGAAAAGGTTGACCTGCAAAGAATCGAACAATCTCTGGATGATCTGAAAAACAGCTATCAGATACAACACAAACGAAGAAAACTATGGCTTTACGCTGCTTCTGTTGCCGCATCGTTATTGATAGCAGCCTTATCAATCAACTTTCTATATTCGCCAAACTCCTACGACTGGGATATGCTGGCAACATCTTTACTGAACGATAGTATACCTCATCAAGATAAAGAGATCACCCTGATCACCCAAAACGACCGGATGAAACTCTCCAACGAAGCTTCTCTGGAATACAAAAAAAATGGTACACTACAGGTAAACAAAGAAGATGTTACTAAAGAAAATCCTGTCCGTCACAAAGAAAAACTAAACCACATTATTGTCCCGAAAGGGAAAAGGGCCACCATAACCTTTTCAGACGGAACATCTATGTATATCAATTCCGGAAGTCATGTTATTTATCCTTCCGACTTTGATAAAGACAAAAGAGAAATTCTTGTAGAAGGAGAGGTTTACCTGGAAGTCGCTAAAGACCCTAAACGTCCTTTCTTTGTTAAGACGAAGGATTTCGATGTAAAAGTATTGGGAACAACGTTTAATGTGTCCGCCTACAAAGACGACGCTATAGCATCCGTCGTATTGGTAGAAGGTAAAGTGGAAGTGGATAACAACGATCAGAAAACAACTATCAGACCCAATGAGAAAATCGCTATTGCCCACGGACAATCAACAGTTAGCATCGTGGACGTAAATGAATACATTTCATGGAAAGATTATATCATGCTGTTTGCAGAGCATCGCGCCGGAGATGTATTCACACGTTTATCACGCTATTATGGCGTTCACATCGAATGTGATCCATCCATAGCCTCATATCCGGTTTCAGGAAAACTGGATTTAAAGAGTGGCATAAATAACTCTTTAGATATTCTTACAGAGTTACTGGATATTAAATATAAAACCGAGCCGGACGGGAGTATCCGGATCTTTCAATAAATGATTGTTTAACCTAAAATATATTTGCTTATGAAATAAACACACGAAATGAAAAGGGAAATTCCACATCTCCCCCTCAAGAGAGAAAAGTATATGATACTAAAAAAGCCAGACAATACCGTCATATTGCCTGGCTCAGGAAAGTATTAATCTAGTTCGTTACTAAAAAATACACACAAATGTATGAAAAAACAAAAGAGTATCAAATCTAAAAGATTTAATTATCTAAAAAGTATTTGTTTAAGTGGCTGTTTATTATGCACTGCAGCAGAAACAGCAGCAAATTTAACCGAAAATTATTCGGCACAAGTTTATTTAACTGTAAAAATGAACAACAAAACGGTACGGGATGTATTTTCCTATATCGAAAAGAACAGTGAATTCATTTTTATCTACCAGGGTACCAAAATCGATCTGGACAGAAAAGTATCCATAGACCTGAACGATCAACCGGTTCAGACAATTCTTCATGAAATCTTTGCCGGAACAAACGACACCTATTCCATAAAAGGTCGACAGATCATTGTCAAAAAATCACAGACAAAAGAAAACACCGGAGTACTAAGTACCAACCAGCAAAAAAAAACCGTTACCGGTTTATTGACTGATGCTGATGGTAATCCGGTTATCGGGGCAACAGTTACTATCAAAGGTACCACCCACGGTGTTACGACTGATATAGATGGTAAATATATACTCAATAACGTCAACGAAGGTGACGTTATTGAGTTCCGATATATCGGATTTAATACGGAAGAAAAAACCTACAAAGGCGAAGCTAACATCAACATTCGCATGATGGAAGCCTCCGTAGGTCTAGAAGACGTGGTTGTAATCGGTTACGGCCAACAGAAAAAAGAGAGCGTAGTTTCTTCATTGAACACGATCGGACCGGCTGAGTTAAATGTAAAACAACGTAACCTGCGTAACACGTTGGCCGGACAAATTGCCGGTGTAATTGCCGTACAGAGAAGCGGTGAGCCGGGTAACGATGCAGCTGCATTCTATATTCGCGGACAGAGCTCATATGCCGGCGGTACATCTGCTTTAGTATTAGTAGACGGTGTTCCCAGAAGTATGGACGATATCGACGTAGACGAAATCGAGAGTTTCACCGTTTTAAAGGATGCTGCCGCTACTGCCGTTTATGGTGCAGAAGGTGCGAATGGTGTTGTATTGATTACTTCCAAACGCGGTAAAGCCCAAAAGACATCTGTCAACTTCAGTGCACAATACAGTATTGTCAGTCCGACACGCATGCCTGAAACATTAAATTCTTATGATTATCTGTCATTATATAATGAAGCATTATGGAATGACCAGGGCAATCCGAACAAAGAGTATTTCAATCCTCAATTTACCGACGAAACACTTGAAAAATACAGAACCGGTGTAGACAGGGATTTATATCCTTCTGTAAACTGGTATGATTTGCTTCAGGATCATACACAAAGCCAAAGATATACGGTAAACTTCAGAGGTGGTTCCGAGAAAGTACGCTTTTTCGCTTCCGGAGCTTACTATTCAGAAGACGGTATCTTCGATTCTACTCCCAAAGAGGATTACAATGCCAATATCGGATTACAACGTTTCAACTTGCGTTCCAACGTGGATATGGACCTGACAAAAACGACTCAACTTTCTATCGATATGAGTGGACAGTACTTGAAGAAAAATCAACCGGGATATACTTCGGATGAAATCTTCAATTATATCAGCCACTTCCCTGTACATGTTATTCCGATGTACTATTCCGACGGTACGGCCACTGATCACGGGGCTCCCGGATGGGGTGTTGAATATCAGCCATACAACATGTTAAACAATAGTGGATACAGTAAAACATGGAGTGCTTTCTTACAAACCAAAGTAACGTTGAAGCAAGACCTAAAATTCATCACAGAAGGATTATCTGTGAAGGGGTCTGTTAGCTTTGATGCCGACTTCTATTCAACCATGAAAAGATCAAAAACTCCGCAAACCTTTTATGCGTTAGGCAGAAATGAAGACGGAACACTCAATAAGAAAACAATCAAAGAAAGTTCCGCTCTGAGCAATCCCGCCATATCCGGTCGTGACGGAACGAAAAAAATCTATTTGGAAGCCTCTTTGAATTATCAACGTTCCTTCAATAAAATACACGATGTAACCGGTATGGTATTGTACATGCAAAAAGAAACGCAATATCAGAATAAAGATGGTTTGCAACTCTTACCATATCGCAAGCAAAGTGTGGTTGCCCGTACAACTTACGGATACGATGACCGATATATGCTGGAAGCCAGTATGGGTATGACCGGTAGTGAAAACTTTGCACAAGGCCATAGATGGGGGATTTTCCCTGCCGTAGGTGCAGCTTGGTTTGTCAGCCATGAAAAGTTCATGAGAGGAGCGGAAGATTATATCAGCAAACTGAAATTGAGAGTTTCTTACGGTATAACCGGAAATGATAATATTGGTGAAGATACACGTTTCCCATACAGAGAAAATATTAATACAGGTCTTAATAGTTACAGTTTCGGACTAACACCAGGAGCCAATGGCGGTAAAGGGAACTCTCCTGGCAATGGGATTGCAGAAGGTAGCTTCGCCATGCCTAACCTGTCATGGGAAATTGAAAAGAAACTGAATACTGGTATCGACCTAGGATTATTCAGAGGACGTGTCGACTTCAGTGCCGATTATTTCTATAACCGTCGTAGCGATATCTTATTGCAAAGAGAAACCGTTTCAAACGTTTCCGGTCTCCGGGT
The DNA here is from genome assembly GCF_023656785.1 of Parabacteroides caecihominis. Lineage (NCBI taxonomy): Bacteria > Pseudomonadati > Bacteroidota > Bacteroidia > Bacteroidales > Tannerellaceae > Parabacteroides > Parabacteroides caecihominis. The sequence goes on along the minus strand of NZ_JAMOKS010000011.1, from coordinate 14,488 downwards.
AAAGCCATACCAGAATTTCGGTATTGTTAGAAATCAGGGAGTCGACGCCAATCTTATACTGAAACAGAAAGTAGGAAATGTAGATCTCTCTGCGCGTGGTAACTTGACTTACGCAAAAAATAAGATCCTTGAACGAGACGAAATCCCTCAGAAATACGGTTATCAGACATATACAGGAAATTCCATCGACAAACCATTACTGTATATTGCGGAAGGACTTTATACTCCGGATGATTTCAATATTACAACAAACGAATACGGCGGTCAGACTTATAAATTGAAAGACGGTCTACCCACCCCCGCAGCTAATGTTGCACCTGGTGATATCAAATATAAAGACTTGAATAATGATGGTGTCATCGACTCTTATGACCGTACTTATGATCATAAATACTATCAACCGACACCGGAAATTGTCTATGGATTCGGAATAAATGCTGAATGGAAAGGATTCTTCGTTGGTGTCTTCTTCCAAGGAACAGCACATACATCTGCCAATATGTTAGCAAACAATTATGCCCTGCTTCCATTCACACAAGGGGTTGATAATGGTTCGGGCCGGACAGAAATTTCAGACCGTTGGTTAGCTGAGAATCCATACAATCAAGATGTCTTTTTCCCACGTTTGCATACCAGCAACTTCAGCCATAATACGGAGAAGAGCACCTGGTGGTATCGCAATGCAGGCTTCCTTCGACTGAAGAACATCGAAATCGGTTATCAATTCAATGATAAAATACTCAAGCAGCTCCGTATGAAAAATTTGAGAGTTTATTTGCAAGGGAACAATGTGGCAGTTTGGGATAACATCAAATTCTGGGACCCTGAATTAGGTAGTGCAAATTCTGGTGCCAAATATCCTATCTGTAGCACATATTCTCTTGGATTAGAAGTCACATTTTAAAAACAACAAATATGAAATTCTTAAATAAAATAACATCAATTGCTTCTGCATGCTTTTTAACTCTTGCCCTCACAGGTTGTAGTGATTATCTGGACGTGTCGGATGAAGTGGCAGAAAACCTTACATTAGATGAAGTTTTCGATAACCCCAACTACATGCGCCGTTGGCATGGTAATTTGTTTAACAGTATTTCAGAATATTCCAGTATCGGTAAGAATAAAGCCAATGGATTCTCCGGAGTTTGGGTATCCATGTGTGGAGAAACAACACTTAGTGGTGTCGGTATGAGTGAAATGATATCCGGTTTCACTTCTGCTAATGCGCCATTCCAACAACGTTGGAAAGACTTATATCAATATATTCGTGATGCTAATATTTTTCTGGAAAGAGTAAATCCTAAAGGTAACATTAACGACCAATATCAATTAACAGAAGCAGATGTTAAGAGAATGAAAGCTGAAGCAAAATACCTTATCGCTTACAGTTATTTCTCACTCTTCGAACTGTATGGCCCGGTTCCTATCCTGGATGAACTAGCCGATCCGGAAGATAAAGGGCTGGATTATGCCAGAGCATCTGTGGATGAAACCGTTGAATACATCGATAACCTATTAAAAGAAGTCATCGAATCCGGCGACCTGCCTGAATCAATTATCCAGAATCATTCAGCTACCGGAAACGACCGGTACAATCTGAATGAGATTGTCCGTCCGACAGTGACCGCAGCTAAAGCATTAAGAGCCAAACTTTGGGTATATGCAGCTTCGCCGCTATTCAATGGTGGTTACAAAGAATCACTGGATGTTGCCAATACCGACGGTAAAAAATTATTTGCTTCTTACAATGCCAACAGATGGCTCACCGCTAAAAGCCGCTTGGAAGATCTGTTGAATAATGCGGAACAAAACAAACACACTTTGTTTACCGTATATAATACAGATGGAAGCATTAATCCGGACGAATCGGTCTATCAATTATTCCAGAACTACAATGACGAAATATTGTGGGCTACCGGAGACAACCTTTGGAACGGTTCGACAATGGAACAGAACACCAACCCCAGAGACTGCTACACAGGGTGGGGATACCTTGGTGTTTCTCAGAATTTAGTGGATGCCTTCTTCGTTAAAGACGGGTTAACAATCGATGATCCGGGTAGCATGTATAAAGAAGATGGTTTTACCGATGTTGTCAACCCATGTAACGAAAACAAGCGGGTAGATACAAATGTATTCAATATGTATGCCAACCGCGAACCTCGTTTCTATGCAGGCGTAGGATATGAAGGCAAAAGCTGGCATATTCAACCGGTGGGAAGACCCGATTACACACTCGGATTTGCCAAAGGGGAAGGCTGCGACAACTCATCTGCCGATAACCCTCGTACCGGTTACCTGCCAACTAAATTCAAAAACCGTCAAATCCTGTTTACCGGGAATTATTTGAAGGCCTGGGCACGTCCTTCCATTCTATTCCGTTTGGCAGACTTTTATCTGTACTATGCAGAAGTTTGTAATGAAATAGATCCGAACGATCCCAATATTATCAAATACCTGGATTTGGTAAGACAACGTGCCGGTATTCCCGGATATAAAGAACTGGCCGCTTCCGGTAAAAAGAATATCATCGGCAATCAGGAACTGCAACGAAAAATGATTCAACGCGAACGTACTGTGGAATTATTTATGGAAGGACAGCACTATTTCGATATTCGGCGCTGGATGATTTGCGGAGAAGGTGAAGAGGCAGACCAAAGCGTTCTCCATTCAATGAACATGAATGGATATAAAGATCAGCCGATCGGAGCCAACAATTCTTTCTTTACCCGCATCGTTCTTGAAAACCGTGCCTGGAGACGTGCCATGTACCTTTATCCGATTCCACAGGATGAAATACAAAAAAGTCGGCTTCTGGTTCAAAATCCTTTATGGTAAAAACTGATTAATTATAAAAACAGATAGGCCTTATACTAGTTATATTATTAGTATAGGGCTTATTCTCTCTTAAATCATATCTCATGAAACAAAAAAAATACCTTATTCTTATCCTGTCAGGGTTATTCTTTTCCATTACTAATAGTATACACGGAAATAATCCGGACAAAGGCAACGAAAAAGCAAAGACAATCACCTTCCGCGGCATCTATGCCGACGACCCTGCCGGACAGGAAGGTCTGTACAATCCGGAAAGAGGTTTACGGTTAGAAATAGCAGTCGATATTGCCGGTCGGAAAGATGTCTGGAATCCTAAACAATTCCCTGATATAACCAGTCATTTAGAATCAGAGTCCGCTATTTATGCATCAGACAGTATCAGCCTGGTCCAGAGTTATTTTTATCTCACCGGATTTGCCGGAAAGGAACTGTCGGAGGATGCTTTTGCCACAATGGACACCTATGTCAACAAACTAAGGGAATCAGGCAAAAAAGCTGTGTTGCGGTTCGCTTATGAAACCGCCTTTATGGGAAGGGCGGGAACTGGTCCTACCCTGGAAGATGTGCTCCGCCATATGGAACAACTGAAGCCATTCCTTGCACAAAACACAGATGTCATCCAAGTTGTTCAAGCCGGATTCATCGGTGCATGGGGCGAATGGCACAGTTCATTCCACGGACTGGAAAAAACGAACGACAGCAAACGTACCATCCTGGAAAAGATAGTCTGGATGACTCCGGAGAACAGAATGGTACAGGTAAGAGTTCCCGAATATAAAAACCTGATCAACAAGGAAGACCAATCATACAACCGAATCTCTTTCCACGATGATTTTATCGTAATAAAACCTCATCAATGGGACGGAGGCATGCACGAAGGGACTCCCTACTTCAACCAGATCGTTGAAGAAAGTCCTTATTTAGTTGTAGACGGAGAGCTCCCCTGGGGCACCTGGAGCATGAACGAAGACCCCGACAACCCGGAAGCCGGATGGGTTATCGACGGCAAAGCGACCGCCAGGCAACTTTTCCTGCAACATTACACCTCGCTCAGTGCCATCCATAATTACAAGGAGAAAGGAACTAAAGACAAATACTCAATGATGTACTGGAAAGAAACTCCACTGGAAGAATCATTCTTGTCGGAAAACCATATGCCTATCTCCGGTAATTATTTTAAGAATCAGGACGGAAGTCCGGCTACACGAAACGTATTCGATTATATCCGGGATCATCTGGGTTACCGGCTGGAACTGCAACAACTCAAAATAAACGGCAACCCGACAGCCGGAAAAGAAATTTCACTGGACCTCTCCCTGATTAACAGAGGCTTTTCCACCTTATTCAATGAGCATCCCGTTTATTTTGTACTGATCGATGAACAGGACCGGATCACGGAATTTCTGACGGAGACGAACGTTCACGACTTCCAACCATACCAGCCCAAAGATCCGGAGTGTAAACCTTTGCTTCATGCCATCAAAGGACAATTTATTATTCCGAAAAACCTGGAAACAGGAAAATACCGGCTAGGTCTATGGATCCCTGATGGCTCCGAACGCCTGAAATATAACAACCGCTATGCCATCCGTTGTGCCAACGGAGATACGGAATGGTGGAGTTCGCCCGACAACAAATATGGCATCAACATCTTAACGTCATTAGATATAATACGCCACTGATCTATTCCCCGGTCGGATTAGAAACTGCTTTGAATTTATTATTTGATTTATTTATTATCAGATTTGAATGTTTTAGTGTCGCTGCTTGTCCTGAAAGGACTAACTGTGAATAGCCCCCGGTGAAGCCGGGGGATTCAATATCTGCCGGATGGTACGTCCCCGAAGGGGGCGAACAACATGCTATGGTTGAACCCCTTCGGGTCTCACCGATTGGGTCCCATTATATTCCCCCGGCTTCACCGGGGGCTATTCACAATTGAACCTTTCGGGTCCACAATGTCGCTAAATGACTCAAATCTTTCTATATTGGAACCAAACAATAAATTCAAAACAATTTCTAGTTTTTTGTCTGCCTCTTTTATTATTCAATAACTAAAGAAAAATATTATATTTGCACCTTTCATTCTTAATTCAATTATTGTAGACCATGAATACTAAATCAATTCTTAATTGTTGCCTGCTCGCATTGTGTTTTTGTGCGTGCACCGGACAACATCTTCCCGGTGAAAACAGAAATGTAGCTATCGCTGATTCCTTATTAACCAACATTCTGACAAAGTATAACGTCGAAAAGTACGGTCTTCTTTCCGAGACCTATCCGGTAAACCCGGAAAATCAAGTCACTTACCTTGCCGAAGGAAGTAAACAGAAAAAGAACCAGGAAGTCTCTTTCCTATGGCCTTACTCCGGTATGCTGTCGGGGTGTATCTCCCTCTATGACGTTACCGGAGATAAGAAATACCTGGAAATACTGGAAAAACGTATTATCCCGGGACTGGATCTGTATTGGGATAATACACGTACCCCGCACTGTTATCAAAGCTATCCGAGATTCAATGGTGAAAGCGACCGCTTTTACGATGATAATGACTGGCTGGCCATCGACTTCTGCGATCTGTATGCCCTCACCAAAGACCAGCAATATCTCCTGAAAGCAAAAGAGTTGCACGAATATATATACAGCGGATGGGACGATGCGCTGGGAGGCGGCATCTATTGGTGCGAACAGAAAAAGACCTCTAAAAACACCTGCTCCAATGCCCCGGCAACCGTCTTGTGCATGAAACTGTATAACCTGACGAAAGAACAAAAGTACCTCGACCAGGCCATAGAAACGTATAACTGGACAAAGAAGAACCTGTGCGACCCTGCCGATTCGGTATATTGGGATAACATCGGACTCGATCAAACAATCGGTAAAGCCAAATTCACCTACAACAGCGGACAAATGATCCAGGCAGGCGTACTCCTTTACCAGACGACCTCGGACGAGACCTATCTGACAGACGCAAAGAACACTGCAAAAGGCGCTTACAATCATTTTTTAGGGAAACGTACAGGGATTAACGGAAAAGATGCTTACTTTTACCCCACAAATCCATGGTTCAATGTCATTTTATTACGCGGTCTCCTTGCTTTGGCGGAGGTAGACAACGATTATAAATATGTCAGAACAATGGCGGACAATGCCCATTACGCCTGGGAATATACCCGCGACGAAAACGGATTCCTGGGGAATGACTGGGCTGGGACCGATAACAAAAAGTTCAAGTGGCTGCTGGACAATGCCTGTATGATCGAACTTTTTGCTGAAACAAGTAACATTCAATAAATAAAATATATAAACCCATGACTACACGTAGAAACTTTCTAAAATCCGGAGGTTTGTCTCTGGCAGGTCTGTTGGTCGGGCAAAAATCATTTGCTCATTTGGCAGAATCGGCTACACCGGGCGCACCTCTCGTTTCTAACACATTACAGTACACTTGCCAACGTCCGGCACCGGAAAAACGCCAGTTTACTTCTGCCGCCGTCGAAAAGGCAATCCAGACGACAAAAGCCAAACTGAAAGATCCGAAACTGGCCTGGATGTTTGAGAACTGTTTTCCAAACACACTCGACACAACCTGTGAGCATAAAATGGTAAACGGCAAGCCTGACACATTCGTCCTTACAGGTGATATCCATGCGATGTGGCTCCGTGACTCATCCGCACAGGTTTTTCCGCATATCATTTTTGCAAATGAAGACCCGAAAGTAAAGACAATGCTGGCAGGTGTTATCAACCGCCAGACCTGGTGTATCAACATCGACCCGTACGCCAACGGTTTCAACGAAGGCCCGACAGGCAGTGAATGGGAAAGCGATCGTACGGAAATGAAACCGGAACTTCACGAACGCAAATGGGAGATCGACTCGCTCTGTTACCCCATCCGCCTGGCTTACCACTTCTGGAAAAAGACCGGCGACACCTCTCCTTTCGATGCCGAATGGGAGAAAGCGATGAAATCGGTTTATAAAACATTTATCGAGCAGCAGCGTAAAGACAGCCTCGGCCCGTATCGTTTCTCCCGTAAGACAGACCGCCAGGGAGACACCTTGCTGAACGACGGTTACGGTAGTCCGGTAAACCCTGTCGGATTGATCGTTTCTTCTTTCCGCCCGTCTGATGATGCGACTTTGTTCGGTTTCCTGATCCCGTCGAATATGTTTGCCGTCACTTCACTCCGTCAGTTGGCAGAGATGATGCGCGACATCAAAAAGGATAACGACTTTGCCCGCCAGTGCGACTCATTGGCCGACGAAGTAGCTGCCGCCATCGAGAAATACGGTATTGTAGAACACCCCGAATTCGGAAAGGTATATGCCTTCGAAGCAGACGGTTTCTATAACCACGTTTTCATGGACGACGCCAATGTCCCCAGTTTGCTGGCTATGCCCTACCTGGGATGTGTCGATGTGAACGATCCGGTCTACCAGAATACCCGCAAACTGGTTCTGAGCCCGCTGAACCCCTACTTCTATAAAGGCAAGGCAGGCGAAGGTATCGGCGGTCCGCACATCGGTTTTGACTTTATCTGGCCGATGAGTATCATCATGCGATGCAACACGACTAACGATACCGAAGAAATACGCCACTGTGTAAAAATGCTCCGTGATACGGACGGCGACACCGGTTTCATGCACGAATCATTCCACAAAGACGATCCAAAGAAGTTCACCCGTTCCTGGTTCGCCTGGGTTAACACCTTGTTCGGCGAAATGATTTACCGCCTGGTACAAGAAGGTAAAACGGATATATTGAACAATTTGGGATGATTGAGTCATTTAGCGACATTGTGGACCCGAAGGGTTCAATTGTGAATAGCCCCCGGTGAAGCCGGGGGAATATAATGGGACCCAATCGGTGAGACCCAAAGGGGTTCAACCATAGCATGTTGTTCGCCCCCTTCGGGGACGTATCATCCGGCAGATATTGAATCCCCCGGCTTCACCGGGGGCTATTCACAGTTAGTCCTTTCAGGACAAGCAACAACACTTAACTAGTTCAATTCTGGCAAGAAGTGAACCATCTGTAGATATGACTAGTTGTACCTATTTCTCCTCTTGAAAGACGATAAGAGGTGTATTAATACCAGTAAATAAAACAAAACCGATTACAGACTCTCCTCAATAAAAGTTTTTCCGATTTCTGTATTCATTCCTTCATCTATAGTATATAGAGTTTATAAATCAAAGAATACAAAATGAATACAATGAAGGATCCGATATAATTTGTAATTGAATCGATGTAAACATCCCTATTTCTCCCCTATCACTTCATCATGAACAACCATTGGATACCGGCAAATCCAAAGGTATATCTTATCTCTTTATTAGTGTATAGGTAGGGTGGGACTGATATACTTTTAGACCCAAAGTGCTGTATCCGTTCTTGTCCGTCATTCGTCAAACGCTTGTTCGATACCTGTCGGACGCTTATCTGATATCTGTCGAACAAGCGTCCGACAGATGACAAACAAGAAATTGGACATGACTTTTCAACTAAAGAATAATAAGATAAATGCTTACAACACACGACTTACTCTTTTGTTGGTATACAGAAAGTTTCCCTTTATTCATTTATTACATAGAAAATTTGAATTATATAGATGCTACAGGATGATATCCTTCATTATGTTCATCTGCAAACCATTAATCATCAACACAGTAACTCCAATATGAATAAATGAAGAAAAAAAACAGAAAAACTTTAGATAGTTAAGATACTCAACACGTCAAAAGTCATAGGCAAGTCGAAATAAATAGAGATTCATCAAAAAGGGGAAGAATATTCTCCCGAACTCTCTTCCCCTACCCTGTTAACCATCAATTCAGTTAACTGTATGTACTCTTTAAATATTCAGTATTATTCCAGTGCTTTACCAGGCGCCATCGGCCAATACGGATTCTGATACATTACCGTGGTGTTTATATCTTCCGGATTGGTGGCGGCAAGCTGCATATCCTGCAAACCGATCGGACTGAGGTAAAATGCCTTTCGCCAGGTCAGTCCATCATAAAGCTGGTTGTTGATACTGGTTCTGCGTAGCGGACGCAAATACTTACTATCTTCTTTCCGCGAAACATTTGCCTCAGTCGTGCCGTCGGCAACTACTGCCGAAACTTCCACACCATCTACAGTTTTTGTATATTTCAGGTAAGCGGCATCCCAGAAGTTCACGCCTTCAATGATATAAGGCTTCGTAAGCAACTGATCCCAGGCACGCCACCGGATCAGGTCGTCCCAACGCATGCCTTCGCCATTAAATTCGCAACGACGTTCGCGACGGATATTATAAAGTGTCGGATCCACCAACTGATCGCCGGAATAAACAGCCAAGTCATTTTCATTGCCCAGATTGGTTGCACCAATGGTTTTTGAGAAATCCTCATCAACACCGGCACGGCGGCGGATAGCTTTCCAATACCCTTGCGCTTTGCCATCGAGCGAACCGTTTTTCTCATAGCATGCTTCCATATAGTTCAGATAGGCTTCCGTAGCCCTGAAAATAACACAACCGTTACTTCCCAACAATTCGTCATTCCTGTTCTGGTCGTAATCGTATGTGTAAGCTTTGCGCGGACGGTATCCGGTGATATCCCGGTTTTGTTCGGCATCTGAAATGATACGGAAATTTTCCATATGCACTACGACACCGGTATCGGCTATTGTAGGGTCTTTCGTATCACTGCGCTGTACGTCTTCTTCTCCCCAGACAAATAATTGCAGGCGTTCGTCGCGGTCTTTTTTCTCCTGCGATACGGTTACATCTCCATGATAACCCGAACCGGCGGCATAAATGGGTAGCCCGTTCTTCATCAGGAAAGTATTAACCAGTGCACGGGTCATTCCGGTACGGTCGCCTACCTGCAAACGGATAGGTACACAATGGGAAATGCTCAATCCCTTATTATACTGCTTCCATAGCAACACCTCGTTAATCCCTGACGCATCCGGCGTACTGAACATTTCGAAATAAGGATTCCAGCCGTATACTTGTCCGTAAACGGGGTTCATCACATGGGAATTATCCGTCAGCGTGGCCTGATCGGCTACTGCTGACGCAGCATCCATAGCCTGAGTCAGGAAAAAGTCTATTTCGCCGGGTATATCGAACGATTTACCGCTGTTATAGTCCATCTTAGCTCCCGGCCAGTTTGCATCGCCCGGTACACGGCCCGTACCCTGGTGGTATTTTTCGAAAGTAGCTTCAAAGAGGGCTACTCTCGATTTCAGCAGCAGCGCTGTTTGTTTATTGATACGCTGGTTCATCTGAAATCCATGATCTTTAAGACGGGAGATCGCTTCATCTAGGTCTTTCAGGATAAAACGGGCCACTTCATTGCGGGGTGCTCGTTTGCTGTGTTCGACAAGCACGTCGCTCTGGTCGGGCAGCACTTCTTCCACAATCGGGAAATCACCGTATTTCACAAGGGCTACGTAATAACTCAATGCACGGAAAAAATAGGCCTCCCCGATATAATGGCTAAGCAGATCGCTCGCCCCCTGGATCGTTCCGGCCTCTTCTTTAGGAAGTATCTCTTCAAACAGATAATTCCATACACGGACACGGGATAACAAGCCTTGTGTGGTCTTACCGGCCGACACCTGCCAGTTTCCGGCAAAATAATTAAGGTTGCCTTCGTCCGTCAGCAGGTTATCGGTATTGGCATCATTACGTTGCACGCCGGAATTCCAGGCCGTTTGATGAAACATCTTGGTTCCGTTGGAATTTTCGAGCTGGGAATCGTAATAGTTAAGCACATAATTACCCACCTGATCCACTGTTGTGAAATAAGATTCCGGGGTTATCTGGCTGATCGGAGCACGTTCCAGAAAGTCGTTACAGGATGTCATCGCCAATCCGCCCATACCGATCAATGCGCCGACATATATATGTTTTAATTTTAGTCTCATATTCATTCAATGAATTAAAAGTTTACATTTAAACCGATTGAAATAGTTTTCTGCAAAGGATAGAGTTTACCGTCTCCCCAGTCGCTGCCCAGCAATTCAGGATCGAATACGCCGCTGATATCAGATAAAGTCAGCAAATTGTCACCGGAAACATAAATACGCACCGATTCCATTCCTGCTTTTTGCGTCCATATTCTCGGTAAGGTATATCCGACCTGCATATTCTTCAAACGTATATAAGCTGCGTTTTGCAAATAGCGGGTCTGGGTACGCTGGTTCTTGTCGGTATTGAAATAGGGTTTCGGATAGTAAGCTCCGGTGTTGGCTCCTAACGGGTCGCCTTCCGGACGCCAGTAATCCATATGTTCGCTGAAAGCGCAGGATTGCCATTCGCCGCCTTGTGCTCCCCAGAAATACGGACCACCCAGCATATAATCTCTTTTCATGATACCTTGCAGGAAAATAGAGAAGTCGAGTCCGTTCCAGGCTCCGTCCAATGTCAGACCGAAGTTATAGCGTGGCGTGTTATTTCCGATGATCTTCATGTCCCCATGATCGTCGAGCGTATTGGCTCCGCTGTCTACACCATCTTTACCATCGGTATTGGCATACATGATATCGCCCGGTCCCCAGCTTGTTCCCCAGTTAGGCGTACCGCCGTTGGCAAGATGTTTGTCCATCTCTTCCTGACTTTGTGCGATCCCGACCGTCTGGTATCCCCAGATATCCCCCAGGATCTGTCCTTTATAATACGTACTCAGGGCCATTGTTTCATTCGGATACCTGAGTATCTTACGCAAGTTGTCGGATACTACCAGACGAACGCCATAGTTGAATTTCTGGATACGGTCTCTCCATGACATTTCCAGTTCCCATCCATACGACTTCATATCGCAGTTGTTGATCTGCGGAGCATTGGCACCCAAAACGGAAGGCAACAGAGGAGCCGGCCCGATCATATCATATGTATAACGGTTGTAATAATCGAACGAACCGGTCAGGCGATTGTCGAACAATCCCCAGTCGAAACCGACATTCCATGATTCGATCGTCTCCCAGGTCATCAGACTGCTGACGATGCCCGGAAGGCCGGCCACATTCTGCTGGGTACCGTTTATCAGCCAACTGGAAGAAGCCGTGCCGGTCGGCATGTTCTGATAGAACGGATACCAGGCATCGGTACTGTCCGTATTGTTATTACCGAGCTGTCCCCAGGATGCTCTTACCTTCAATGTTCCGACTACACTGTTCAGGGGTTCGAAAAATGCTTCGCGAGCTATATTCCAACCTGCCGAGAAGGAAGGGAAAAGGCCCCAGCGCTGATCGCCGATAAAACGGGAAGAACCATCGTAACGCAGATTGGCTTCCAGCATGTAACGGTCGGCATAATTGTAGTTAATACGTCCGAAGAAACCGGCAATGGCCCGTTCACGTGCCCAGGAACTAGCTTTCTTATTATCCTGTGTCAGGCCGAGCGACGGGACATCCGCAGAGATCAGATCCGTACCGAAGCCATTCAATCCGCTCGGACGGTAAAGTTCGGCATTGAAACCGGCCATTACTTTAAAGTTATGATTGCCCAGCGATTTGGTATAATCCGAATAAATATTGGTAGAGAAGTAGTCCTCATCCTCACGTGAATCCGATACTTCCGAGTAGCCGGCTGCACCACCGTTCCAGGAAAGAAGATACGGTTCATTTTTGGCATCGTACGCATAAATAGGCAATACCGCCCAACTCTGTTTACGGTAGTAAGAACGCATACTGCCTTCAGCAACGATACGCCAGTCTTTAACAGGTTCGAAAATAGCCTGCAACTGCTGGGTATACCAGTTCTTCTGGCTGGTTTGCTTTCCTCCGTCTTCCAGCTGGACAATTTCCATATCCCGCTGATAATGCCCGTTCGGATCGACAACCGGGCAGGTCGGCCAGCGGCGTGCAATATTATGGAAGAACAAGCCCGTCAGATAGGTCGGGCGATGATAATCTTCGCGCGTCCATTTGCCGGTGTAGTTTACAGTGACCCAGTCGGCCAGTTTTGCCGAAATCTTTGCATTCATTGTATAACGGTTGAACTTGTCATCGCCATGCTTTAGCAAACCGGTCTGGTCAAGGAAACTGCCACTGAGCATATAGGTCAACTTATCAGTACCACCACTCAGGCTAAGATTATGTTCCGTAGAAGGCACCCAGTCACGATAGAACTCGGAAAACCAATCCGTGTTGGCAAAAGCGCCTCCATAGTTATTCCATTTACCATCAGATCCGGCAACAGTACCATAGTATTCAGGTTTGGTAGGGTCGGTGAACTTACCGTCCATATAATCCTTGATGTTTTTCATGGCGTCGTCATTGAATATCGGATTTCCTCCCCCATTCGTATTTGCCCTATTCCAATATTGGGCAAATGAATAAGAATCGACCATCTCCGGCACTTGGACAGCATCGGAGAAACGTACGTTGCCCGAGTAATTCACTCGGGTCTTACCGGATTTACCGCTTTTGGTCGTAATAAGGATCACACCGAATGAGGCACGTGCTCCATAGATGGAAGACGAGGCTGCATCCTTCAAGACACTGATATTTTCAATATCATTCGGATTCACGGTATTCATATCCCCTTCGATACCATCAACCAGTACCAACGGACTTCCGCTCGATCCCTGACCGATCGTACCTCCGCCACGGATATTAATATTCAGTGATCCATCCAGCATACCTCCGCTACTGCCTACCGACATATTCAAACCGGGGATAACGCCTTGAAGTGCCTGCGATACATTCTGCACCGGACGAGATTCAAGGACCTTGGAATCTACCGTACTGACAGATCCTGTCAGATTCACTTTTTTCTGTGAGCCATACCCCACAACTACCACTTCATCCAGCTGTTTCGAGTCTTCTTTCAGCTGAATCCGGAGAGAAGATTGTCCGGTGTAAGTAATTTCCTGAGAGAGATAACCGACATACGAAACGACCAATATGCTACCCTCTTTCACCCCGGGTAAAGAAAAGTTGCCGTCCATATCGGTTACCGTACCGTTCGTAGTTCCTTTCACAACTACCGTTGCTCCTACTACAGGACCCATATCATCCTCTACAACACCTTTTACTGTCGAAGATTGCTGAGAAACCTGTACCACAATTTCCGGCTCTGCTACCGGATTTCCGTTAGCACTCATTACCGGAGAAAAAGCCAGTAAAATGCTGGTGATAATGCCTGCTTGTTTTGGGATTTTCAGGAGCGTAGCATTATTTGCATTCGATAAACATAACAGTTTTTTCATGAATTTAAATAATTAATTGTTCATTTATCAACATTTTAGATCTAAAAATATCATCACATCAAACTTGATATTATCACACCCTAACCAGTAATAAATTTTTATCAATCAATTTTACAAGAACAAAAAGCAACAGAGTTCTGCTGGAACTAGGATTTTTAAGGCATATATAGGGATACACGAGTGAATAATTTCAATAATATCTCCCCATTAAGGTCGTACTTTGATAATACATTTTGGTATTTATTAAATAAATTGCAAAAACCCAGGTTAAAATTTGTTTGTATTGTATTTGTTTATATATTTGCAACGTTTTATTCATCCTAGTTCCAGCAGAACTATGTAATTTATACAAATAATAACACCTCGCTTTACTCCCGAAAAAACAACCGATGCCACAAAAACACCGGGGATATTTGTTTCTAATTCATAACAATATCTCT